>CAMDMY010000045.1 GCA_945902775.1 Chryseobacterium gleum
CAGAGAAACCAATCTCTGTCCTAAACATTAAATAAATGGGAATTTATCTAATTAGCTCATTACTTCTTCCAGTACTTGGACTTTTTTATTTTTTCGTGCTCTAAATTTATCTGTAATTCTATCGACTGTATAATACATCATAGGAACCAAGATTATGGTTAAAAACATCGAACTTAATAATCCACCGATTAATACCCAAGCTAAACCGTTTTTCCATTCAGCACCAGATCCTTTTGCAATTGCAATTGGAATCATACCGATAACCATTGCGATTGTGGTCATTAAGATAGGGCGCATTCTTTCTTTAACCGCTTCTAAAAGTGCTGAATATGTCGAACGTCCTTCCGATTTTAAGTGATTTGTGAAATCGACAATCAAAATAGCGTTTTTAGAAACTAAACCGAGTAACATAATCATTCCCAGCATCGTGAAGATCCCTATATTTGATGAAGAGAAATTTAAAGCTAATAATGCTCCAATTAACGCTACAGGGATTGAGAAAAGAACAACAAATGGATAGATGAAATTATCATACAATGCTACCATAATTAAGTAAACTAATACTAAACCGATTAACATGGCAGATCCCATTGCTCCCATACCTTCTTTTTGTCTTTTTACCTCACCTCCCCAAGTTAATTTTACATTTTCATCTAACGGACTTTTTTCAAGATATTTTTCAATTTCTTGAGCTACAGTTCCTGCTGCAGAACCTAATACATAAGCTCTAATTGTTGTAGAACTTAATCTGTTTTTACGTTCCAAAGAAGCAAAACCATTTCCTAAAGTAATTGTTGCAAATTCCTCTAATTCAACTGTGTTTCCTTTTGTTGTTGTGAAACTCATGTTTTTGATATCACGAATATTTTTTCTATCTCCTTGATCCATCATCACACGAATATCATACTCATTATCATTTTCTGAATAATTAGATTGTGTATTCCCTGTCAATGCATTTTGTAATTGCATCCCAACTACTGCTATAGGTAATCCTAATTGTCCCATTTTCTCACGGTCTAATTCTACTCTAATTTCTGGAGTAATATCATCGGTAGAAACTGTCGGATCTTTTGCGCCCGGAATGACCAAAATAGCTTCTTTCAATCGCCTTGCTTCTTGCATCAACAAATCAGTATTATTACTTGATAAAAAGATTTCAATTGGCGCTTCTTCGGATTCAACCATACCAATATTGATAGCTTTTACTTCAATTCCAGCATGTTTTTCTTCAATCTTTTTACGGATAGCACTCATATAAACGGCTGTAGGAATTCGATCTTGAACATGATCTTTTAATTTTACAGTTAATTCTGATCGCGATTCATTGCCGAACGAGGCAGCTCCCATTCCCGCACTTGGTCCACCAACGTTTGAGAAGACCATTTTAACGTCTTTTTGAGCTAAAATCATTTTTTCAATATCTAATGTGATCGCATTGTTTTCAGCAAATGGTGTACTCTTATCGTATTTCAATTTGACCATAAATTTCCCTTGATCACCTTGAGAAACGAATTCTTGTCCTACAATTCCCAAGCCCATTACTGCGAAAGAAGCAATGAATATTACCAAAATCGATAAAGCTGTGATGATTTTGTGTTTTAATGTCCAGGCTACTAATTTCACATATTGATTTGTGAAAATATAAATTCTTCTTTCAAACCACATCAAGAAACGGTGTAGCGGATTTGATTTTTTAAGTACAGTCTCTTTTGCAAAACGAGAGGCTAGCCAAGGAGTTAAAGTGAAACAAACAAATAGTGACATCAAAGTTGAAATAACAACTACGATTGAGAATTGTTGAAGAATGTCTGAGATTGTACCTTGAACGAATACTACTGGTGTAAATACAACAACGTCAACAAATGTTATCGCAAGTGCAGTGAAACCAATTTCATTACGGCCATCTAATGCTGCTTGTCGACTGTTTTTGCCCATCTTAAGGTGTCGGTATATATTTTCGAGGACCACAATTGAGTCATCCACTAAAATACCGATTACCAATGACATAGCTAATAATGTCATTAAGTTAAGCGTGTAACCTAATAAATACATTGCGATAAACGTGGTAATCAAAGAAGCGGGAATTGAAACCAATACAATGATTGCATTTCGCATACTGTGTAAGAATAAAAGCATCACGGCAGCAACCAAGAAAATGGCTAATTCTAAATCATGGAACACTGCATTAACAGCTTCAATAGTAGGTATAGAAGTATCTGTTGCAACAACAAATTTTAAACCTTCCTTTTTGTATTTTTCTTCTAATTCAACGAATTTTACTTTCGATAATTTTGACATTTCAACCGCATTTGCGTCCGATTGCTTTTTAATTCGAAGTCCAATTCCATTGATACCATTGAATCTACTAACTGTTAATTGATCAATCGTTCCATCATACACTTCAGCAACATCTTTCAATTTAACAGTAGATGTTCCATTTGTAGATAAAATCAATTCATTTAAATCATTGATAGATTTGTATTTACCAGCTAAACGAACCGTCATTTGTTCTTGGCGATCTTTCACTTTCCCTGTTGGAAATTCGATGTTTGCAGAGTTGATTGCTTGATTAATAATGGCTAATGAAAGTCCAGCTAATTTTGCTTTTTCTTTATTTATATTTACTCTAACTTCTCTTTTTTCACCACCTAATACATTGATTTCAGCAACTCCTTTAGTTTGTTTTAACAATGGAAGGAGTTCTTCTTTCATTAATTCATAGAAAGCTCTGTCATTCAAGTTTTTTGCAGTTGCACTCACTTGTAATACAGGTGAAGCATTTGGTTCGATTTTAGAGATTACTGGAGTTTCACTCCCATCGGGTAAGTTACTTTTAATTGCTTCTATTTTACGTTGGGCATCTTGCATTACTTCATCCATTTTAACGGAATGATTAAATTCAAGTAATACCATAGACGCATTTTCTAATGAAAATGAAGTAACTTCTTTAATGTTTTCCAAACCACTTAATGCATCCTCCATTGGTTCAGACACCTGTGATTCTACAACAGATGGTGAAGCTCCAGGATAGGGAGTTGTAACAGTTAGAATTGGGGGTGAAAAATCAGGTAATAATTGATAGCTGAGTTGTTTGTAACTCAACATACCTCCTCCAATAAGAATTGTAAAAATTACAATAATTAATGAGGGTCTCTTAATTGCTAATTCTGTAATTGTCATTTTAAATCGTATTTAATTACTTTGTAATTACGTTTGAATTATTTTGAATGTTGATTTGACCTTTTATAACAATAATGTCATTTTTAGATAAACCTTCGATTACTTCAATGTATTCTCCATCACTTGTTCCTGCTGTGAATGATACAATTTTTGCTTTTCCATTTTTGACTACATATACCTGTGGGGCTTTTGAAGAACCTAACAATGCTTTTCGTGGAATAGAAAGCGCATTAATTGTTTTTGAATTTTGTAGAACTACTGAACCATACATTCCTGCCATTAAAGGGTTAGATGTTGTGTTTTGGATAAGTACTTCAACTTTGAAATTATGACTAGCATCCGCCTTTACTGAAATGTTTGAAACTCTTCCTGAGAAAGCTTTGTTTGCATATACATCAGCATTTACAGTTACGTTTTGACCGATTTTAAATTTCAAGATATCTCTTTCAGGAACTGAGATGTTTAATTTTAATGAAGAAATATCAGTTAGCTCTAAAACGGGAGTTCCTGGGCCAACTACACTTCCCAAATCAATCATTTTTTTAGTAACAACTCCTGAAAAAGGAGCGATGATAGTTGTGTTTTTTATTTGTTTTTTTATCTGTTTAACCTGTGTTTCAGCTGATTTTAAAGCTAATTTTGTTTTTTCTTGTTGAACACCTGAAACCACATTTTCTTTTACAAGATTTGAGTTTCTAGTATCATCGTTTCTTTGACCTTCAACATTAATTTCAGCGTTTTCTAATTGAATAGACAACATTTCATCATCTAATTTTGCTAATATTTGTCCAGCAGATACATGATCTCCTTCTTGAAAATTCAAACGAATAATTTTACCAGAGCCATCAGAACCAACAGTGTTAAATCTAAAAGGATCAAATGAACCTAAAAATGAAAAAGAGTTTTCAAATGTGTGAAAATTTGGTTTTGTTACATCAACTAAAATAGCTGCTGTAGTATCGTGAATGTATAATTTAGCTTGTACTTTTTCTTTGTTTGATTTTAGTTTTACAATACTAAAAATGATAAGTACTATTGCTATTCCTACGATTGTTATTATTCTCTTGTTCATATTTTTTATTTTAAATTACCAGTAGTTTTTAATAAGTCTAATTCAGCTTGACGAAGTTGAACGTATGATGATATTACATTTGTTTGTGATTGATTTAAATCGTTTTCAGCTTTGATTATGTCATTTGATGAAACGATTCCTTCTTTAAACGAAGCTTCTACTTGTTTGTAAATGTTTTCAGAAAGTGCCAATTGTTCTTTTGAAATCATTAACGAATTGATTTGAATTTCTACTTGTTTTTTTGCATTTTCAGAAGCCATTGCTAATTGTTGATCCATTAATTCAAATTGATTGTTTAACTTTTCAGATTGAATTCTATTAACTTTTGCCTTGTTGTATTTTTCGAAACCATCAAACAATGTCCAATCAATTCTCACACCAATGAAACTTGAATTAATTCCTTTAGTAAAGTTAGTTTCGGGACGCATATTGTATCCATAACTGTAAGCAGCATAGAATGAAAAAGTAGGAAGATAAGCCATTTTTAAACCACTTTTTTCTAGCTGATTTAATTCTGTTTGAGCATTAATTACTTCTAATTCAGTATTTTGTCTTTCGGCTTTATCAATTAAAATAGTTTTTTCTATTAAACCTTCTGCTACTAATTCAATTTTTTCAGAAGCATTCATTCCAATCAATATTTTTAATAAATATTCTAATTGGTCTTTTGTAGAATTTAATTTTTGCTGCTGATTTACAAGGTTTAAGCGATTTACATTTAGTTTATCAGCTTCAACAGATAACATCATTTTCTGTCCAACTAACGCATTTACATTTGAAATCAATTTGTCAGTATTAGCTAAATTACTTTCTACAAACGTCAATTGTTTAGCAATTGCTTGTAAGTTAAAGAAAGTTTGATACACTTGATATTGAGTGCTTTGACTCGTTAATTTACTTTGAAGTTCAACTATTTTTTGATTTACTTTCAAAGAGTTTAATCCTGAACTTAGAAGCGGATTGTAAATTGTTTGGTTCAGTTGAACTGTATTTGCGAAGTTATATGGAACCCCAAATTGAACTACTGTATAGGTTCCAGGTTTTCCACCTGAAAATTCAGCTGGAAAGAGAGATCCTGGAATCATAGGGTAATATCTATAATCACCAGAATACATTATTTTAGGTAATAATGAAGCTTTGTAAGCGCTTATTTGACTTTGATTACTCGTAATATCTAAACGCGAATTTTTCAATGATAAATTAGCAGTATCGGCCATTTTTAAGCAAGTTTCTAAGTCAAGTTGTTGACTAAAACTTTGAATACTGATAAGGGTAAAAACCAAAAGTAGCATCTTGCTTTTTAGTTTTGTTGTTTTTATTTGTCTTCCGTCCATATTTGTTCGAATTTTTGTTGTTTATTTATTTTAAGTTATTTATTTTGATGGGAATAGGTAGCCAATAATCATCTCAGTAACATATTGTTTGTGAATGATTAATTGACTTCTATATTCATTTTCATTAAGTGAATGAATTGTTTGAATCATCGGTTTTGCTATAAATGGAAAATGACAATTAGACATCATCAGTAGCATTATACTTACAATATCAATTTTTCGCATTTCACCATTTTTCTGAGCTTCTTCAATTTGATCAAATATTTTAGTCTCGAATAATTTGTCTTTAATGTCTAAACATTCGAAAAATGATTTGTCTTTTTTTCCTAACTCATTTACTATAAAGTTTGGAATCTCAGGATATTTTGATAGAAATTCATATTCTTTGTCAATAAAGATTCTTGCTTTATTTATCAAGGGCATATTTGTGTGAAAAATATCAATCATTGATAAAGTAAAATCTTCCATTACAGAAGAAACCACCAAATCGAATAAATGACCTTTGCTTTGAAAATGATAATTCACTAATGCAACATTCATTCCTGCCTCTTTCGCAATTTCTCTTGATGTACAACCGTTAAATCCTTTGGAGATGAAAACACGTCTCGCAGCATCTTTTATTTTTGCTTCTGTTGTATGATCTCTTTCCATTTTAATTATTTTCATCAAAAGTAATTATTTTTTAAACGCTTGTTTAATGTTTTTTGTTAAAGTTCTTTTTTTGTTATTAATTTTTATTTAAAATATTGATAATCATATAATTGATTATTTAGTTTGTTGTTTCAAAAGCAGAGTTACACAAAAGTATTCTTTTTAAATAGAAGAAGGTTGTTAAATTCGGCGAACGGACAATTTTAATAGGTGAATTGTATAGTTGTTTTTTGATAAAATAGTTTAAAATAAAAAAGGCGTAACTAAAAATAGTTACGCCTTGAACAAATGTTTAATTTTTATTAGTCTACTTTGATATTTTTCAATTTCAATTCAACTACATTTCCATAAGCTTCCAATTTCTTTTTGTCTATTACTTTCGAATTTCCATAAATTGTAATAACTCTTGGTCTGTTTTGAATATTTGATTTGTAGAAATTAACGATGTCAATAAAAGTCAATGTACCGTATAATTTGTATTCATCTGCTAGCGGTGATTGAGTATATCCCATTTGTCTACCTCTATCAATTCTTGAAGAAATACCTCTGAAATCAGGGAAGTTAGATGAAATAGAATTAATTAAACCTGATTTAATCATATCGATTCTTTCTGGTTTTTCAGGCATTTGTTGTAAAATTTCATCCATAATTTTCACCGCATCAATCGTTTTGTCACCTTGACAACCTACATAAGAATAGAATGTACCAGGATTGTTTTTACGAATCGGGTTAATAAATGCACCTGAAGTTGTGTAAGCTAATGAACGATACTCTCTAATTTCTTGCATTAAAATACCAGAGAAACCATCACTCATATACTGATTAAACGCTTCAGCATTTACTTTGTCAGTAGTGTTACCTGAGAAATTAGGCGTATTAACTAAGAAATAAACTTGACTTTGAACCGCATTTTTGTCGTTGATAAAGTAAATCGTGTTCTTTTTGATTTCTTTCGTTTTTCTATCCGTTAATTCAACTCTTCTGTTTGTGTTTTCTAAAGGGAAAGTAGAGGTCAACATTTCTTTTACTTTATCTGCTGATGTTGTTCCAACGTAATGGAAAGTTGTATTGTATTTAAATACTTCTTTATACGCAACAATAATTTGTGGAACAGTTAACTCTTTAATTTTCTTTAATGGAGTACGGGTTAAATTATCAGAGTTTTCACCAAAGCGGGCATAGTTTAATAACATTCTTCCCATTTCACTTGGATCTTTAATTTCTGATTCTCTCCCAGAAACAATTTGTTCAACGATGCTTTTTAACGATTCTTCGTCTGCAATTGGGTCATACATTAATGACTTAATTAAAGGTAATGCTTTTTGAAGATTTCCTTCGATTCCATTAAATGTCACAGAGAAACGATTGTCATTCACTTGTGCATAATACGTAATACCTAATAATGCAAATGCTTCTTTTAACTGATCTCTAGATTGATCTTTTGTGTAGAAGTAATTAAATAATGAAGCAGCTAAATCTAAGTTTTGAATTGAATCTTCTCCAACCATTTTTTCGATTTCTAATGTAAATAAATCGTTGATTGGGTTTGGAGTAACATATAATTTATTACTTGCATTCAAATCTAACGTTTGAGCATCTTTGTTGTAATCTAAAATTCTTGGAGCATCTGTTGAAGCCAATGTAGATAAGAAGTTTTTAGCATATTTAGAATCTTGTGTTTTCTCTACTGTAACTGGTTTGAAACCTGGTTTTTCTAGAACATCTTTTTTAGGGAATCCTGTAGAAGAATGCATTACGAAATGGTTGTCACCGTAATATTGATTTGCAACACGAATTATATCTTCTTTAGTAAGGTTTTCAATTTCACTTGTTTGTTTTAAGAAATCTTCCCAAGTAGAACCTTCACTAAAAATTTGCACCAAACTCATTGCTCTGTCTTCGATGTTTTCTAATTCAGATTTACGTTGACGCGCCATTTCTTGTTTGATGATTTGTAAGTCTTTATCGGAGAATTCTCCTTTTTTGATCTTGTTAATTGCATCATACACCAATGCTTCAGCTTCTTCAAAAGATTGACCAACAATTTTAGGGATGTAAAACATTACTAAAGCTCCGTCGTCATTGTAGCTTAATGGAATCATACCTGCTCCCATAATTTTACCGTCTAATTGAAGCTTGTTCAATGCACCTGTTTCAGATTCATTTTGTAAGAAACGTGTAAATACATCTAAAGCGATTTCATCTTTACTTCCTTTCTTAACTGTTTTGTATCCTAATAAACCAATTTTGATAGGGGTGTATTTAACTTCAACTAATTCTTTTTTCTCAAATTTACTTTGAGGGTAATTAGGGAAAACTGGAATTGGAGCTGAACGTAATTTTGAGAATTTTTCCTTAATAATTGGAATTGTTTTTTCTAAATCGAAATTACCAGAAAGTACTAAAGCCATATTATTTGCTACATAATATGTGTTGAAGTACTCATACATTTTTGTCAACGAAGGGTTTTTTAAATGTTCAGTTGTACCAATTGTACTTTGTGTTCCGTATGGGTGTGTGTTAAATAATTGGGTATGAATATCTTCAAATAATTTACTGAACGGACTATCCATTCCTCTGTTTTTCTCTTCGTAAACAACCTCTAATTCAGATTGAAAAGAACGAAACACTGGTTTTTGAAAACGGTGAGAGTATAATTCTAACCATTTTTCAATTTGATTTCCAGGGAATTCATTATGGTAAACCGTCATATCGTTTGCAGTGAATGCATTTAAACCTGTTCCACCGATACTTTTGATTAATTTATCAAATTCTGTAGGATTCGCATATTTTGATTGTTGAACACTTTGGTTGTTGATCAATAATTGAATTTTTTTTCTTTCAACATCGTCTTTTGTTCTACCTAATAAATCATAGTAATAAATGATAGAATCCATAAACGGTTTTTCTTTACTGAAATCCGTTGAACCTAAATCTTCTGTTCCTTTGAACAATAAATGCTCAAGGTAATGCGCCATACCTGTTGCATCTGCTGGGTCATTTTTACTTCCTGCTTTGATTACAACTGCTCCATAGACATCTTTTGCATTTGGATCTTGATTTAACATCACTGTAAATCCATTGTCTAAGACAAATTTTTGGACTTTAAGTGCGTTTTGGGCGAATGAATTTAAACCTACGAATAGGATAAATGTCATTAACAAATTCATTTTGAATGAATTCATAGATTTTGTAAACAATTTAATTTTACTCATAATGAAAGTTAATTTTTTATAGGGATCAAATGTACTAAAATACTTTTGTTGGTGGATAAAAAATATTACGGACGGTAAATATGATTGTATTCAATGGTTGATTTGACTTTACGATTGGAAGTTTTTATTGTTTTTAAGAGTGACCCTTTTTCATCGTATTCATTTGATTCAATTGAAATAAAAGGATGGCTGCCATAGTAGATATGTTGTGATTCCAACAACTTATTTGTTTTTGAATAAATATCGATACTTGAATTGTTTAATTCTCCATTTTTCTTGTAGTAAGCGAAATAAAAAGTGTTTTCGAATTTTATGTTTTTAGAGAAAAGTAGTGTATCATTTAAATATTGAAATTGACTAATGAAAATAGAATCTTTAGAAAAGTTGGTTTTCCATAAAATTTCTCTTTCTTTTTCTATCGTTCTTGAATAAATGGTATAAGAACTGTCGTTTCTTTCTTCTGTCCATTTGCAGATGGTTGAGGTTTCAATAGGTGTTTTTTTTATTTCGGCACCTTCATCTTTGCAATCGTAGATGTATTCTTTTTTTAATTCATCGTTTACAAAAGTTTGCGTTTTTTCTACTTTTCCTTGAGCATTGTAAAAGGTTTTTGTTTCTTCTGATTTTTTTAACTTTCTACCAAACTCGTACCTTCTTGAGGTTATTTTTCCATTCAAATTATAGGTCATTTTTAATTCAGAAACTACTTTATTGTCAACTAATTTTTTAGAGTTTACCAATTGTTTATTTTCATAGGTAATTGTATATTTTTCAGGATGTTTAGTTAGAACATTGATTTCAGTTAATATTGAATCGTTCAAGTAGGTTAATACTGTTTTAGACTTATTAGTTTCATAAGATATTAAACGTCCACTTTCATTGAATTCACAAGTTGTTGAGCCTATAATTTTTCCTTTGTTGTTTTTTTGTGAAGCGACCGTTTTTATTAATTTTAATTTCTTTCGATTATCTAATGTCAATTTTGATTCTGAGGACTGAAACTTCCCAAAAGAACTGAAATAAACGCTTTCATTTCCTTGAATATGAATAGATGGAAAATGAGAATGATATGGATAAAATTGAGCATTACTTAATAGTGTGAATGCACAAACGAATGCGCTTGTTAAAATCGATTTTTTCATAGTTTATTTATTTACTGTTATCTTTTGATAACGGTTAGGGTGTTGATTCGTTACAGTTATTTAATTTTTAAAAGTTAAATTGTGATCGAATAATGCTTTTTCTAGGATTGGAATTGCCGTTTTCCCAATACCATGAAAAGATAAAATTTCTGTTTGAGTAAAGTTTGCTAACTCTTCTAAATTAGTTATATTATTGGAAATAAGAGCTCTTTGTACTGGTGCTGATAGTCCATCAATGAAAAAATAAACTGCTTTTTTATTGCCTTTAACAAAAGCTTCCCTATTTTCTTTGATTCTAAACTGTACTATTTTTTGAATTAATTCGATCGGTAAGTCTTGATCCAAAGGGAATTGTACAGCACCTTTTGAATTAGGGTATTTTGCAATTTCTTCTTTAAATGCTTTCAGTCCAGATGGGGCAGGGTAGAAGCCAATGTGATGTTTGTAACCTGCAAAATGAACTAGGTTTCCATATAAATCAAAGGTAGGCATGGCATATTTAAAAGTTTCAGTAGCATTTGGAACTTCCTTTTGAATGATGGAGCGAAGTTTATTTAATTTACCTTGAGTATCTTCAGGAAAAGTGAGTATGTATTCGTCGATTTGTTTTGAAGTGATCATCTTATTTAAATAAAAAAACACCAACAAAAATAATCTTGTTGGTGTTAATAATGAAGTTTTTAAGCTGTTTTATTGAAAGTATTCAATTTTAATTTCTTCAATTGAATCAGCACTTCTATGCTTTTCATTAATCATATTATATTTGACACGTTTTGTCCAATTATTGTTTGAATCGTACTGA
Source organism: Chryseobacterium gleum (assembly GCA_945902775.1). GTDB lineage: Bacteria > Bacteroidota > Bacteroidia > Flavobacteriales_D > Crocinitomicaceae > CAIUKX01. The sequence continues at coordinate 11,397 of CAMDMY010000045.1, forward strand.
TATTTATAACTGTTTTTTCTAAAAACTACACCGTCAGCATTGTGATCTGATTCTTCAATAATATTTCCTTTATCGTCATAGCTATATGAAAATTTATCAAATAAAACATTAGAAGAATTATAGATTCCGTTTTCAATTAAATTTCCTTTCTCATCGTACTTATACGTATAGTGTTCATTTAATATTCCTGCACCATTGTAATCGTTTTCTTCAACTAAATTTCCTTTTTCATCGTATTTATAAGTGTATCGATCATAAAGAATATCATTTGAATTTAAATCTTTTTCTTCTATAACATTTCCATTTTGATCATTAGTGTAAATTGTTTTACCGTCAATTAAAGTATCTGCATCGAAGTCGGTGATTTCTACCAAAAAGCCTTTTTCATCGTATTTATAAACTAATTTTTCATACAAATTTCCGTTTGAATTTAATTTACTTTCAGATAGAATATTTCCTTTTTTGTCGTATTCAAAAGTGAATTTTTCAGAAACTGCATTGTTCGCTGAAAAATGAGTTTCTTCAATTTTATTTCCTTCTTGATTATAGGTTTCAACGTATTTTTTTTCAAGACTAGCTTTTACTGCTTCACCCATTTTTTCAGAAGCATTGTAAATTGAAATTTCAACCGTTTTCACTTTTCCTTTTAAATGCTCATAGGAAGGTTTGAAAATAGTTTGACCTTTATTTGTAGACTGAGAAAACACAAAAGGTGTGAAGAACATAAGTAGGGGAAGTAGTAATTTTTTCATAACCTTTCGTTTTTTAAAGTTTCAACTAAAATAGATATTATATTTTAAAATGAAAGCCAAAAGCAGTAAAAAAGAATCATTTTTTAGTTCAAATGAATATTCTTTTGGTTTGCGTTATTATTTAAATAGAGATTTTCATAACTGTAAACCTAAGTATGTTAAATGTTGTAATTATTTCGATAAAAAGTGTAAATTTATAAAGGTTTAAATTATCAATTTTGCAGATATAAAATATTTTTTTAAGAAATAGGATAATGTCAATGGATTTTAAAATGGTTTTCAAAATTAGTTTACTTTTAAGTGTGTTATTGTTTTCTAAAATTTCTATCGCACAAGATTTAGAAACTGTTTCAGGTGTTGACCTTCAGAAATATGCAGGAAAATGGTTTGAAATTGCTTCTTTTCCTCAACGTTTCCAGAAAGGATGTAATTGTACAACTGCAGAATATACGTTGACATCTAAAAATTATCTAATTGTAGAAAATCGTTGTAAAAAGGATAGTTTAAATGGTAAGTCGTTGTATATCAAAGGCAAAGTTTTTTCTGAGAAAAATACGGGTAATGCAAAATTGAAAGTTCAGTTTTTCTGGCCTTTCAAAGGAAAGTATTGGATTATCGATTTAGCAGCGGATTATTCATATGCAGTAGTGGGACATCCAAATCGAAATTATTTATGGATTCTTTCAAGAACAGCTTCTATGGATAACGTTGTTTATCAAGAAATTGTCTCTAGAATTGAAGCAAATGGATATGATGTGTCTAAAATTTTAAAAACCAAACAATTCTAATTATGAAGATTATATTAATAATACTAGGTGTCTTACTCGGACTATTTATCATTTTTCAAATCGTAATAACTATGTCAACAGCCAAGACTGAAACTCAAAATTTCAAATTAATTCAAAAAGAGGAAGATTTTGAAATTCGTTATTATCCTGCTTCAACCATGGCGAAAGTAAAATCGAATATTAAATCCTATAAAGATTTAGGTCATTCGGGTTTTGGAACTTTAGCTAAATACATTTTTGGAGGAAATAGTGAAAAGCAACAGATTGCGATGACTTCTCCAGTGCATATGGAAATAAGTGATTCTGTTTCTTCGATGGCCTTTGTGATGCCTTCCAAATTTAATAAGGATAATTTACCTTCACCTGATAATGTAAATGTGATTATAGAAACCGTAGAAGCTGAATATGTTGCGGTTATTACCTTCGGAGGTTTTGCGAACGAAACAAGTATTAATGAACATAAAGCGCTTCTAGCAACAGCATTGAAGAAAAAAGGCATTGTATACCACGGCAATTTTCGTTATTTAGGGTATAATCCTCCTTATCAATTAGTTGGAAGAAGAAATGAAGTTATTGTTGCTGTGGATGGCGATTTCAAATTGTAGATGCGCGATTAATCGCGCATCTACAATTTAAAAATGAATAGAAATAAAACCGTAAATAAATTAGAATTTATTCATCCTTCTTTCTACAGGTGTATTTTCAAATGCATTTACTGTTTGCAAAATTTATCTTCCCCCCAATTTTTCGGATTGTTTACAATGTAATTTTGAATGGTTTCAAATGATTGTGTATTTCGAATGATGTGATCATGAAAACGGGATTGCCAATTAAAATCGGCGTGAATTTTTCGTATTTCAAATGAACATCGCCCTTTGTACCATCGAAGGATACGTGATATATTTTCGTTTAACATTGGGTTTTTGTTTCCTGCAAAACCGCCGTTTATTTCCGTTTTTGGTATATCCATTAAACCAATTGATGACCGATGGTTAATAATCAATATCCCATGGGTATGATTTGGCATTACAACAAAATTTCCCAATTCGATATATGGGAATTGTTTGGGTATTTCCATCCAATATTTTTCGGCCAATAACCCAATTTCATTTAATTGCATTGATTTTTCTGTGGTGTTGGATGAATTGTTTACAACAATATCCCCGAAAAAATGTTCCCTATTTTGGGTACAAATGGTAATGAAATAGGCGCCATTTGATCCGTAATCCCAATTTTGTAAACGTGCAGATTGAATACGGTATTTGTTTTGAAATTTATCCATTGATTTTGGTTTTATTCGATTGATTTTTTATTGATTTACCTGGCATTTTATTGTATCGTTTATCTAAATATAAACAAATTTTTCATTTCAATGATTCCATTTTTTCATTTTTTCGCACCATTTTCAAGAAATTTTATTGGTTTTCGGTTCATTCATCGATTTGATTCGTGGATTTTAATGGGCGATTTTTTTTGTTTCGGAAATTCCGTGCGGGGTTGGTATTTTCCCTGTGTGATGGTATTTCCGTGCGGGGTGGTAGAGACGCGATTAATCGCGTCTCTACGTGTGCGCGCATCAAACCACCCCAATCCATCAAATCAATTGATGACCGGTGGTTAATGATAAATATCCATGTATATGATTTGGCATCACAACAAAATTTCCCAATACGACGTAGGGGAATTGTTTGGGGATTTCTATCCAATATTTTTCGGCCAATAAACCGATTTCATTCTGGGTTTTTAAAGGGTGAATTTTGGTTTCGAAAATTATTAATGATGAAACGGTTGGTTTGTTTTTTAAAATTGTTGCGAAATGTTTTTTTTTAAATTGTTTCGTTGCGTTTTTTTTTAAATTGTAGAGGCGCAATTAATCGCGCCTCTACAATTAAAAAAACCTTGTAAACAATTAGTTTACAAGGTTTTATCTGTTTTAAAAGTGATCCCGTTTGGATTCGAACCAAAGACCTGCTCATTAGAAGTGAGCTGCTCTATCCAGCTGAGCTACGGAACCGTTAGAATTTTAATAAAAAAGGGGAATGATTGCTCATTCCCCTAGTCGGGGTGGCAGGATTCGAACCTGCGACCTCCTGGTCCCAAACCAGGCGCGATAACCGAGCTACGCTACACCCCGAAATTTCTTTCAGTTTTTATTTTTGCTTAACTCCGAAACGTTTCCCGGAAAGCGTGTGCAAAGATACTACAATTTAGTTAATATACAAGCAATATTAAAAAAACATGAAGTGGAGGAAGCGGGATTCGAACCCGCGGTACAGTTACCCGTACGTCAGTTTAGCAAACTGGTGGTTTTAGCCACTCACCCATCCCTCCGGACGTCTTTTGTAAAGAACGAGGTGCAAAAGTAATAAAAGCATCCATTTTTCAATGCTTTTTTCAAAAAAATATTTGAAATAGTTTGAAAATTATTTCAAACTAGCTAAAGACCAAACTTTTGTGAATTCTAAAATGAAAAGGAGTACCCATAAATAGAGTAGGGGGAACTGTTTTATTTTAGTAAAAAGGAGGATCACAACTGAACCATATCCTAAGAAAAGAATCAGTTGTGAATAAAAAATAGTCAACTGTTCATTCAGAATGCTTCCAGCTAAAACCAAGGTAATTGGAAGTAGGGAAAGGTATTTTTTAAAATTAACTTCTACATGATTGAAAGTAGTTATAATCCAGGTGATTATACCAATGTAATAACCTATTTTGAAATAGTCTGTGATGCTACTTTGTGAGATTTGAAGCATCCTTTCATTAGAGAAAAATATGTTCCAATAAAATTCAAGTGATAAAATATGAAACAATCCTAAAACAAGAATTAAACTAATTGTTTTAGGATTGTTTTTTAAATGATCTTTTGCAAAAACAATTGTTGCAATAAAGAAGATAAGTTCATTTAAAGGAAAGGGAAAAATAACTTGTTTGAACTGCAAGAAACTCGTAAGTCCGAATATAAAAACAGTTAAGGCTGCTAATGTGACCGTTTTCCCTTCTTTTGTCATCTTATTTTTTAGCTAATGCTTCTTCGATATATTTGAATGTTGAAAGCACTTCTGGTTTACCGTTTACAACTGCTACATCGTGTTCAAAGTGTGCACTTGGTTTACCGTCAGCAGTAACGATTGTCCATTCGTCAGAAAGGGTAATTACTTTTTCAGTTCCTAAATTAATCATAGGTTCAATTGCTAAAACCAATCCTTCTTGAATTTTTTTACCTCTTCCTTGTCTACCGTAATTTGGCACTTGAGGCTCTTCGTGCATAGTTCTTCCTAAACCATGCCCTACTAAATCTCTCACAACACCGTATCCATTTTTTTCAGCGTGTTGTTGAATAGCAAAACCAATGTCTTCAATTCTATTTCCAGCTTTTGTTTGAGCAACACCTAAATCCAAACATTCTTTCGTTACTTGAAGTAATTTTTTTGTTTCAGGAGCAACTTCACCCACTTCAAAAGTGTAAGCATGATCTCCATAAAATCCTTCGAATTTAGATCCACAATCTACTGAGATAATATCACCGTCTTTTAAAATTCGATTAGACGGGATTCCATGAACTACTTGCTCGTTGATTGAAATACAGAGTGTGTTTGGGAATCCATACATACCTAAAAATCCAGGTAGTGCATTTTGAGAACGAATGTATTCTTCTGCTATTTTATCTAAGTATAGAGGAGTAATTCCAGGTTTGATTTCAGCTGCAAGAATACCCAATGTGCGACTAACAATTTGAGCTGCTTCACGCATAATCTCAATTTCTGCTGGCGTTTTATATATAATCATATTTCGATTAAAAAAATTCATTGTTTTAATTTTTCACAAAGTTAATTAAATAACGGACTTCTAAAAATGTTGCTAATAAACTGATTCGTATTGGATTGAATGTTTTGTTTAATATTTATTTGTAAAAATTAAACAAAATTAGTTTTAACCTTCCTTTTTTGTTTTATCTTTACGGTAATAAGTTAAACAAATTATGAGTTTAGATGTTTTTAAAACCGCAGTTGTAAGATGTGAGCATTTCAATGCAGCCCATCGATTACACAATGAAAATTGGAGTAATGAAAAGAATGAAGCAGTTTTTGGAAAATGTAACAATCCTAATTTTCATGGTCATAATTATGATTTGGAGGTCAAAGTAATAGGGTTTTGTGATGAAGAAACTGGATATGTTATTGATACTAAGGTATTAGGGTCAATGATTCAAAAATCGGTTGTAGAAGTTTTCGACCATAAAAATTTGAACTTAGATGTTCCTTATTTTAAATCAATGAATCCGACTACTGAAAATGTAGCCAAAGTAATTTACGAGATTTTACGATCTCAAATTAATAACGAATTAGAACTTAAAATAAAATTATATGAAACGCCAAGAAACTATGTTGAATATCCTTACTGATTCTTTAGAGCTAAATAATTTTACAGATTCAGAAATAGGTGATGATCATTTATATACAGGAATAGATACACCAATGAAAGAAAGTGCTTTTTTGCTTTCTGATAGTGAAAAGAAAGAAAAGATTAGTCTTCTTTTTGCTGAGATTATGGATGTTTTAGGTCTTGACTTGACAGATGATTCATTAAAAGGAACTCCCAATCGAGTTGCTAAAATGTATATAGATGAAATCTTTTCGGGTTTAAATCCAGCTAACAAACCTAAAATTGCATTGTTTGATAATAAGTATCAATACAAGCAAATGTTGGTTGAAAAGAACATTACTTTTTATTCCAACTGTGAGCATCATTTTGTGCCAATTTATGGTAAAGCGCATATTGCTTATGTATCGTCTGGGAAGGTAATCGGTCTTTCAAAATTGAATAGAATTGTTCAGTATTTTTCTCAACGTCCTCAAGTTCAGGAACGTTTAACGAATCAAATTGGGCGAGAACTAGTTGAAATTTTAGGGACAGAAGATGTTGCCGTTATCATCGATGCAAAACATTTATGTGTTTCTTCAAGAGGAATTAAAGACGAAAGTTCTTCTACTATTACTTCTTATTATGGGGGTGTTTTTAATACTTCTGAAAAAATAGTGGAACTTCAAAATTATTTAAAAGATTAACATATGAAATCAATTCTTATTATAGGCGGAAGTAGAGGGATTGGAAGAGCCATATTGGAACAGCAAGTTGTTGAAAATAAGGTAATTGTTTTTAGTAGAGGAGAAATCGATTTTGAACACCAAAATTTGATTCATTTTCAATTAGATGCAATTAAAGACGAATTGCCTGATTTAGAAGCGGTTGATCATTTGGTTTATTGTCCAGGAAGTATCAATTTAAAGCCTTTTAACCGTTTAAAATTAGACGATTTTAGTTCTGATTTTGAAATCAATGTGTTAGGAGCGATCCGATTGATTCAGTATTATTTACCAAAATTAAAAAATGGTCAAAATCCATCTATTGTTTTGTTTAGCAGTGTTGCTGCCAAGTTGGGGATGCCTTTTCATACGAGTATAGCGATAGCTAAAGCGGGGGTTGAGAGTTTAGTAAAATCGTTTGGAGCAGAGTATGCGACTTCAATTCGAATCAATGCGATTGCTCCAACCTTAACGAATACAGATTTAGCGTCACATCTTTTAAAAAATGAGACGGCCATTGAGAATATGATTCAACGTCATCCAATGAAAAAGATTTTACAACCTTCTGAAGTGGCAGATTTAGCCGATTTTTTATTGTCTGAAAAGTCGAAATCGATAACAGGTCAGGTGTTTGAATTGGATTGTGGAATAGTGAGTTTTAAAATTTAAAATGTAGAAATTATGAAAGAATTCTCAACAAAAGGAACCGTTTATCGTTTACATACCAAACAAAATTTACCAATCACTTTAGAAGATGCGTGGCATTTTTTGTCTGATCCAAAGAATTTGAAAGTGATTACACCAGAATATATGGGTTTTAATATTTTATCAGGTGCCGATCGACCAATGTTTGCAGGGCAAATAATTCAATACATTGTAACTCCTGTTTTGGGAATTAAAACAAATTGGGTAACTGAAATTACGCATATTATTGATAAACAGTATTTTGTAGATGAGCAGCGTTTCGGACCGTATGCACTTTGGCATCACAAACATTTTTTAAAAGAAATTCCGGGCGGAGTTGAAATGGAAGACATTGTAGATTACAAAATTCCTTTTGGAGTTTTAGGTCGCTTGATGAATCCAATTTTAGTACAACCTAAATTGAATGAAATTTTTGAGTTTAGAAGAAAAAGATTAATTGAATTGTTTGGTGAGATTTGATTTTTTATTGTTTATAAACCGACAAAATTATAAATCTATGTAATGATTTTATTACATAGATTTATATATTGATTTACTCGGAGAAATCCCTAAAATAATCATATCATCCGTCTGTTCATTATTTCCTTGCCATTTTCTTAAAAACATATTTAACTCAACTTGTTTTTTCTTTAATTCCGATGTTGATTTGGAGTTGTCAAAAAACTCAACTAATCTTTTTCTAGATAACTTTTTAGACAATTGACCACCAAATTGATCTGTTACACCATCTGAGAAAAAATAAAAAACATCGTCTTTCTCATATTGAAATTTCATGAATGGAATTTCATTTTTATTTTCTATTGGATTTCCAAGAGATGCAAATTTTAATTTATACAAATTATGGCAATCATTTTTAGAATCAAAATATATGAACTCTCTATTTATTCCAGCTATTTCAATCTCATTTAATTCTAAGTTAAGTTTAAATAAAAGCACATCCAATGAATCATTAACATAATGTAGGCTTTTCGCTTTTGAAAGACTTTTCATTATTTCTTCATTTAATTGAAAAATAAAGTCTTGTAAAACAGTTGTTTTTTTTGTGATATTGGAAATAAAGTGATAGCTTAAAACAGAAAGTAAAGCAGCCGGTATACCATGACCTGTACAATCTCCTATAGCACCTATAATTTCATTCGATGATGAATCTTTATCTATAAAACAAAAGTCGCCTGTTACTATATCCTTTGGTCTATTAATGAATAAAAAATCTGAAAATAATAATTCCAAATCTTCTTGTTGTTCTAGAATAGCTTGTTGAATTTTCTTTGCATATAGTATTGAATCTGTAACATCTTCCAATTGACTGATTATTTTTTCTAAATCATCTTTTACAATTGGTTTCGATAAAAACCCTTTCATGTTTGTATTAATTGCTCTTCTATAACTACTATCTTCATTATTTGCTGAAACATAAACTACAGGAACGTGAACAGATTTTTCAATTACACTCATTGCTTCAATTCCATCAATATCGTCTTCTAAACGAATGTCCATCAAAATTAAATCTGCTGTATTTTCTTTAAAAAAATCAATCACTTCTTGACCAGTTGTAAAACAAGCTACGGCCTCATGACCTAAATTGGTAACGAAATATCTGTGAAGTTCTTGAATTATTAAATCATCTTCTACTATTACTATTCTTTTCTTCATTTTAAAATTGAATTTTTATTAAACTTCACTGTTATATCGAAATGTTTAGAATTATTATATGTTATTTCCCCTTTCAATTGTCTTAAAAAGGTTTTTATTAATTTATATCCAAAACCAATTTCTTTTCCATTTTTAATTTCTTCAGAAACACCATTGCCTTCATCTTTATAGTTAAAAACAATGTTTTCTTCATCTAAGAATAAACTAATATAAATAGTAACTTTATGGTTAATTATTGCATACTTTAAACTGTTTGTAATTAATTCGTTCAACAGCAAACCAAATGTTATACTTTTTGAAATGTCAAAATTTAAATTTTGACATTCAATTTTAAAATTCACCGTATCTCCATCTGTTTTATTAAAAATATTTACATAATAATTCGTAAGTTCAGTTAAATAATCTTTTAAATTTATATTTGAAAACTGCTCTGAATTGTAAAGCTTTTCATGAACAAGTGCTATGATTTTAATTCTCGTTTGAACTTCAGAAAGTGTTTCTAAATTACCAATATCGTGTATATGAATCTTTTTTAATTCAATTAAACCATCAATTACTGCTAAATTGTTTTTTACACGGTGATGAATTTCCCCAAGTAGTACCTCTTTTTCTTTTAAGGATTCAGAAATTAAAAATTCTTGATTTTTTAAATCGGTAATATCCATTCCGAAACCAATAACATACTGACATTCATTATTTTGATCAAAAGTTGGATAAAACTTTCTTAGTTTGTAAGTAAAATGGCCTTCTTTTTCGATTATCTTTTCTTCGAAAGAAATTCCTTTTTTTGATTCAATCGTTTTTAAAAATAGCGCTCTTCTTTCGTCAGCAATTGAAAAATCTTTGTTTCTATATGTACAGTAATCGTAATCATTTTTTCCAATTAAAAATTCTCTTACTGTTTTATCTTTAACACCATTAGGATTGATAAATAAATAATTGTGGTGTTTATCAAAAACTACTACATCTGCAGGAATTTCATTTAAAATTCCTTCATAAAAGTTTTTTTGATTTTCGATATTTAATGACATTTTCTTTTTTTCAGAGATGTCATATCTAATTGAAATGTATTGATATGGTTTGCCATCTTTTAAAAAAGGAATGATTGTTGAGTCAACCCAATAAAATGACCCATCTTTTGCTTTGTTTTTTATTTCTCCTTTCCAAATATTTCCTGATGATATTGTTTTCCATAAATCAATAAAAAATTCTTGGGAATGGTAATTTGAATTTAAAATATTATGACTTTTCCATAAACATTCTTCTTCTGTAAATTGACTGATTTCACTGAATTTTTCATTAACATATAGAATAGTACCTCTAGCATCGGTAATAGAAACAATTGCAGATTCATCAATTGCTTTTTTATAATCATCAAGTTGCGAAAGTGCTGTTTTTAATTCTTCTTCTTTTTGTATTGAATTTGATTTATCTTTTACAACTAAAACTATCGTTTCTAATTCGTTTTTTTTATTTAATGTTGGTTTTGCATTGTACTCAATAGACTTAATATTTCCAGATAATTCAATAATTCTATATTCACTTTTTAATAATTCACCCCTGAACAATTTTTGTCGATCATTTTCAAATTTTGCAAAATCATCAGGGTGTATTATTTTAAAAGGTAAAAAGTAATCGTTTTTAAAATCATCAGATCCATATCCAAAAATAACTGAGCAATTTTCTGAAACTTCAACAAATTTTTGATTTTTTACATCTAGTTTAAATAATGCTTGCTCTAAAGAACTGAAAATAAATTCAACGCTTTTACGAGTATCTTCTATATAGGATTTAAGTTTTTTTGTATTAGAAATATTTTTAATTGATCCATTAAAAGATAACAAATTATCATCATTACTTAACTGAAATTCAGCTTTGCAATCTAACCATAAAATTTCATTAGTTAATTTATGATAAACTCTGAATTCTGCTTCAAATAATGCCCTGTTTTTTTTACATGTATCGAAGTGATTCTTTATAAAATCAATATCTTCAGAATGAATTAAATCAATCCAATTCTCTGTTTTGAAAAGTGTATTTTTTTGAATACCTAAAATTTCATGAATCTTATCTGAGACAAATATTGATTTATTGGTGAAATTAAATTTGAATTCCCCAATTTCAGCTACATCTTGAACCTTGTTTAACGTATATTGCAGCTCTGATTTTTCATGTTCAACCTGAACCTCTCTTGAAATATCTTTAAAAAACCCTTGAGCTCCTCGAATTTTACCATCTACTATTCTCGGTATTGATTTTCCAAATAAATGAATTGTTTTACCGCTTTTAGATTTAAATTTAGTTCTTACATTTAATTGTTGATTTCCTTTTTTAATTTCCTCAAATTCTTCAATGCATTTAGGGATACAATCAGCTACAATTATATCGAAAATTGTTAAACTAGTTAAATCTTCATCTGTATACTCTAAAGTTTTTTTCCAAATTTTATTCACAAATAAAATTTCTCCATTATCTCCAATACTTTGTATTAAGTCTATACTTTCGTCAATTAGCTCAAGGTATTGAATTTCTTTGTCATGCAATTTCTGCTGAGATAATTTCATTTCAGTAATATCTCGTTGGATAGAAACCCAATGAGTAACATATCCATCTGGTCGTTTAACCGGAACAATGTCTAATTCAACCCAAAATTTTTCACCATTTTTTTTGTAATTTATTAATTCAGCTTTACATGCATTCCATTGTTTAAGATTTTGTTTAAGTTGTTTTAGTGCATAAGCGTCAGTCTCTTCACCCTGCATAAACCTTGGCGATTGTCCTAATGATTCTTCTAATGAATAGCCTGTCAATTTTGTGAAGGCATCGTTTACATATAATATTCGTGGTCCTGGATAATCCAAAGGTTCAGCTTCCGTAATTACGATTGCATGTTTAGCATCTTCCGCTACTGAATTAATTAATTTTTGATACTTTTCATTGCGTTTACCTTTGGTTTCATCTGAAACGCTGCAGAAAAAATTTACTGGTTTATCCTCGAAATCATAATTAAACTTTCCAACGATTGATACATATTTTACATCATTTTTGTTAGAAAATATTAATTTAATTTCTTTTGAAATTTTTAATTTTTGGTTTCTTGCTTTTTTAAATTCAAGTATTAAATTCGATTTATTATTGACTAAACTTAAAATTCTACGAAAAACTGAAAAGGGTGTAGAATTGATTTTTTCTATCTCAAAAATATCTTTACATCTATTATCAATAAAATATTCCTGGTTTTTAAAATCAAATGCTAAAAATCCAAATTTCTCTGTTTCTTCCAACTCTTTTTTTACCCAAGAATTAAACGTTATCGAATGACCATCAAATTCTTTTGATATTTTATCAGAATTTTCAATTTCAGCAATCAGTTCATCATACGTTAATTCTTTTTTTTGAGAATTATCAAAGATGTTTTTTATTGCTAGATTTAAAATTGACTTTCTGGACATGCTATTAAATTTAAACAAAAATAATTTTTTTTAAACAACTATTCAACTAATTATTAAATGTTTTATTAATGATTTATTAATTTAATTTTAAGTTAATATTTGAAATTTTACCTCCATATTAGTTGTATATACAACTAATATAATTA
>CAMDMY010000046.1 GCA_945902775.1 Chryseobacterium gleum
ATAACGAATTTCCTAGTGTTTTTATAAATGGTGGTTTTGATGTTGTAATTGGTAATCCTCCATATGTCCTTTGTCAACCCTCAAATACACCACTCCCCTTATTAGAAGAGTATAAACGCTTTGAGGTAGCAAGTTATAAAATAGATTTGTTTCATTTATTTTTTGAGAAATCAATTCAGATAATTAGAAATAGTGGCAGGCTTGGTTTTATTACTCCAAATACCTATTTAAACAACAAATATATCAAGCCTCTTAGAGCTTATATTTTAAATCATTCATTTATAAATGAACTTATAAATTATGAGGACGCTGTCTTTGCTGATGCAGGTGTCGATGTAGCCACTTTAATAATTACTAAAGACCACACAAAAAAGAATGAATCAATAAGTATTTATAAAGGTTTTAATGGTGCTCTTAATCTAGTGGCAGTCAAATCACAATTAAACTGGCATAACGATGAAGAAAATACTTTCAACTTAAATCTTGAGTTAGATGTTAACACAGATTTTAGTCAATGTGTTAGAGTAGAAAATTTTTGCAGTGTTACGTTCGGTTTACAAACAAAAGATAAACAAACATTTGTTTCAGAGTTTAAAAAAGAGGATGATTGGGAACCATGCTATACTGGTAGAGATGTAAACAGATATTTTTTAAATGAATCAAATCTTTTTTTTAAAAACAATTTCAAGGAAGTTAAAGCAGGTGGATCATGGGATATGAACATACATCACGCTAAAAAAATTGTAGTAAGACAAGTTGGAAATCCTGAGCCCATTTTTGCTTATGATAATTACGGATATGCAACATTGAATACAATGTATAGCGTCGTAATTGAGAATAAAATTTGTGACTATTCTTACCTTTTAGCAATTTTAAACTCAAATTTTATTAAAAAATACTTTTTATCAAAGTATGCGGACGGTAAACAGCTTTTTCCTAAAATCAAAGGCTTTCAAATAAAATCTTTACCAATTAAAATCGCTGATGAAGAAAGTCAAAAAGTTTTTAGCGCTCAGTCAGATCAATTAATGGTTTTGAATAAAGAGTTTTACGTATGCATTCATAAATTTTTCTCTTTAACAAATTCAGATTTTGGAATATCTAAAATTTCAAAAAAAATTGAGACATTTTATACTTTAACTTGGTCGGAATTTGAAAAGGAATTAAGCAAAAATAAAATCACGTTACTTGGAGTTCAAAAAGAAGATTGGTTGGATAGATTTGAACGATTTAAAAAACAAGCACTTGATTTAAAATCTAAAATAGACCAAACTGATAAAGAAATAGACCTTATGGTATATGAGTTGTATGGGTTAACTATGGAAGAAATACAAACAGTAAAAAATAATTAAGATGGAAGCAAAGCAAACCCAAATTCAAATATTCATACAAACCCCAAAGGTACAATTTGTTATTCCTGTATATCAAAGGAATTATGATTGGTCAATCCAACAATGTGGTGATTTGCTTAGCGATATTATTTCAGTTGTTAATGAAAATAGAGTTTCACATTTCATAGGTAGCATCGTATATCTGCACGAAGGTATTATGATAACAAGTGAAGTACGAGAATTAGTTATCATTGACGGGCAACAGCGTTTAACTACAATCAATATATTGTATGTAGCCTTGTATCGTTTCGCTAAAGAAAAAGGATTACATCAGCAAGATGAAATTTACACATCATTCCTTACCAATCAACACGTTCAGCACGAATCAAGTAAGCTGAAATTAAAACAAACAGATAATAATGCTATTGCATTTAAAGCAATTTTAAACGGAACAGAAAATGAGTTGGATAAATACTCCAATGTAAAAGAGAATTTCAGTTACTTCAAATCCCAAATTAATGAAGATAACTTTCTCACAATCCTAAATGGTTTACAGAGATTAATATTTGTGGAAATCGCTTTGGAACGTGACAAAGATGATCCACAACGCATATTTGAAAGTTTGAACTCTACTGGTCTTGATTTATCTCAATCTGACCTTATCCGTAATTTCATTCTAATGGATTTAGAACCCAAAGAGCAGAATAAAATTTATGACCAAATATGGAATCCAATTGAAGAAAATGCACGTGATTTGGTTCGCCAAAAATCAATGGTATCTGATTACATTAGAGATTATTTAACATTAAAAACAAAACGCATTCCAAACAAGGGAAAGGTTTACGAAGAGTTTAAAAAATTATACATCAATAAAAAAGATGATTCCTTTCAACAAGAATTAGAAAATATTAAAGCACTATCTGTTCATTACAGAAAATTCATCAATCCCCAAGTCATTACCGATAATGTATTAAGAAGAGAGTTAGAATACATTTCAAGATTAGAAATAAACGTTGCTTTTCCATTCTTACTGCAAGTGTTTGAAGATTGTGAAAATAGTATCATAGACCAACCAACTCTAATCAAAATACTGAAGTTAATACAAAGTTTTACTTGGAGAAGATTCATTGTTGGTTTACCAACTAATGCACTGAATAAAATTTTCATGACATTATACAGTGAAATTGACCATGAAGATTATTTTGAAACCTTGTGTGTTGCATTATTAAAGAAAAAAGGAAGTGGTAAGTTCCCGAATGACCAGGAACTGCGTTCAGCACTTCACGATAAAGATTTATACAACACACAATCTAAAAACAGAAGTTATTTCTTTGAATTATTAGAAAATCACAACAACAGAGAATATGTCAATACAGCAAGTGAGTTAATTACCATTGAACACATATTCCCTAGAAATCCAGACAATAAGTGGTTGAATGATTTATCCACTTCTGAATTTAGTGAGTTCAAGGAGTTTAAATTAAACACCATAGCAAATCTTACATTGTCAGGGAATAACGGTGCGTTAAGTAATTTACCATTCATAAATAAAAGAGATATGAATACAGATGGCAAAGAGCAAGGTTATGCTTTTTCTCGCCTGTGGTTAAATGATTATTTGAAAAAACAAGATTACTGGAACCTAGAAAAATACAACGAACGTTTTGAAATTATTTTTGATAGATTTCTTCAAATATGGCAAATCCCTGATGTTAAACTTCCATTAATTGAAGCAGATTCAGAACAAAATATATTTGATTCAGAACCGCCAATCAATAAGAAATTAGAGTATTTCATTTTTGAGGATACAAAGGTAGAAGAGTCAGCAGTTGCTCAAATGTATTTCTATGTATTAAGGTCATTATATGAAAAGAATGCAGAGTTATTATTACAAAACTCCAAGACCATTAAGGTAACCAAGAATCAAAGCGATTTTAGAGCACCTCAAGAATTAATCAATGGTTATTTTATTGAATCAAATATAGATAGCAACTCAAAGTTTTCATACCTAAAAAAGATGCTTACTGTATTTGAATTAGAAGATGAACTCATTATCAAATATAATTCTGAATTAGCAGGAAACGGTGCCGAGAGATTTTCACGTAGAAGAAAGTTCTGGGGTGACCTTCTTGCAGAACTTAATCATCCAATTCTTTTTCAACGAGTTAGTCCTTCAAAAGATCATTGGTTAATTGCAGGTGCAGGTATTAGTGGCTTGTCTTATACATTCTTAATTACTAAATCTTATGCTGCAATAGAATTTACAATTAATAGGGCATTAAAAGAAGATAATAAACGACTTTTCAATTCATTAGAAAAACACAAATCTGAGATTGAAGAAAGATTTGGCTATCCTTTACTTTGGGAAGTAATGATTGAATCAAAAATGAGCAGAATTAAATATCAATTAGATAATGTAAATTTCTATGTTGATGATGATATTGTCACCATAAAGGAATTTTTCATTAAAAACCTATCTCCGTTTTATGAAGCATTCAATCCTGTTGTTAATGGGTTAAAGAAAAGGTAAAGCGGAGTTAAAATATGAAAGAAAATATGAGAGAGCAAATTACATTTTTATTCATGGATTATGAAACATTTAATCGCAATCCTAAAGGAGGAAGAGCATCACAATTTGCTTCCCTAAGAACAAATTATAATCTTGAAATAATTGCTTCCTCAGCATTAAATATTTTTTGCGAACAAACGATAGACAATATACCATCACCACAAGCTGCTCGAATTACAAAAATTACCCCCCAAAAAATTGAACGTATTAAAAATGGAATTGAAAAAATTCCTGAATCATCATTTCCTGTAAAACCTGAAGTATACAATGAGTATTGGTTTGCTCGTCGTATTAACGAAGAAATGATGGTGCCAGGATCGTGTACGTTGGGTTATAATAGTTTTAAATTCGATGATGAGTTCACCAGAAATCTCTTGTTTAGAAATCTTCTTGATCCATATGCGAGGGAGTGGAGAAACAACAATTCACGTTTCGATGTTTATTATCTAGTAATTGCCACTTATGTATTAAAGCCTCATCTACTTAATTTCCCAAATGCAGTAGACAAGGAATCGAAATTACCCTTATTCCATTCTAAAACAAAATTACCTCTTCCAAGTTTTAGGTTAGAAGAACTATCTGTTGAGAATGATATACATCACATTAACGCTCATGATGCGTTCAGTGATGTTGAGGCAACGATTGGAATAATGAAGAAAATTAAAGAGGGAGATGAGATTTTTTTCGAGGACATGTTTGCTTTAAGGAAAAAGGGCAATGTATCAACTTGGCTCTTTCATAATAGCTCGAATCCATTTATTCATATAAGTCAATATTATGGTAAGGAAAATTATTCTAAAGGAGTATTATGTCATCTTTTATCAAAGAATGATGAAACATTGTGTTTGAATTTAGAGTATGATTTGGAACCTCTTTTTTTACTTGAAGGATTAGAATTAGAGAACTACCTATTCCCTAAAGATTCCAATAGCTCATCTAAAAGTGTAATCAAAATTCGACACAATCAATGCCCTTTACTTGCAAGTTTATCAGAATATGAAGATAGATTAATAAACTTCAACATTGATTTGAATAAAATCATCATCAATCTAAATCTGGTGCTAGAAAATAAATCGGCACTTAGTAAAAAACTAGACTTCCTTTATTTTAAAAAATTTCCCATTAATTCAAAAGATGTTGATTCCGATTTAACAATCTATGATGACTTTTTTGATCCTATCGAAGACCTTCAACGTGGATTTATTCATAAAAGAATTTTATCAAATCAATTAGAAAATTTCAAATTTCCAAAACATACTCCCCGCATCGAAGAAATGTTCTTCAAAATCAAAGCAAGGAATTTTTCTAATACTCTTAATGAAGAAGAAAACATTCGCTGGAAAACCTATGCTAAGGAGAGGATTTCAAATAGATCGTTCGGTGCTGAGCTCATTTTAGATGATTTCTATAAGGAAATTTCTGAACTGCATCAACAAAATTTGTCAAGTGATGATAAAGCAGTTATTCAAGAAATCGAAGATTATGTTAATGATCTTCAAGAGAAAATTTCAACAGTTAAACAAGAAAAGTCAACTTCGGTAATAGAGGTTTTTAAATCACCTGAAATACAAATTAATAAAGAAGAAAAAAAAGAAAAGCTAAATCCAGTTATTGAAATATCTGAAAGCCCGATAAAAAAAATAAAAAAGGAAAAAGAAGTACAATCAGATTTGTTTGTTTTAGATAAAGGGCAACAAGACTTATCCAAGAATATTCTGAAAATAAACGGTACTCATATTAGTTGTATTGTTATTGAATTTAATGAAAAAGAAGCTTTATACCTTGAAAATATTATGGAAACAGATTTAATATCTTTCAATAAAATTTTCTTTGAACGTAAAGCATACAAAAAAATTGGTTATAAAAACATCGAAGATCTTACTAAGATAATAGAAATATCAGGATTTGAATCATGTCCTAAGAGTGATTCAAATGACTCAATTGGTTTTTTTACATTTTTGAAGGACAATAAAAAAGTGTTTATTTCCGATATAGAAAAATTAGAAACAAAGTATCATACAGGGCTATTTAACGATTTTTGTCATGTTAATTCAATAATTAGAGGCGAAGATGTTAAATTTAGGAGGAAGTCCAAATCAAAATACTTTTTTCTGAAGAAAATAGAGAAAGGAATATTTTCTTTTTCGGTCAATGATAAATTTCAATTAAACGATCTATTGTTCAGACATTGTGTTTATCATTTTAAAGGATCTCACTATCCATTACAATTGTTGGAAATTGAAAATAAAGGTGAAAAAATAGTTTTTACACGTGAAAAAAAATCAAATGTAGAAATGTCTATTGCTGTAATCTAGTTTTTTTTGAATTCTTACAATTCAAATATCCAGATTATGGATTTAATGCAGGACATCAAAACAGCGTGTAGAGAAATACAACATTATTAACCAGAAGGAATCAGGTATACAATTCGCAAATGAGTTAGATGTTGAATATGTGATTTATGAAGATGAAGGAATTAGTGGAACTCTCACCAACAAATATCGATTGGGACTTGGAGATTTATTTAAAGACACTTAAAATATACATGCTAATAAATCACTTATCAGAATAAGGTTACTAGAAAAGATAAACAAAGTTATAACATTGAATAAAAATCAATGATTTGGTTCGACAATCCATCCATGTCCTGTACAAAGCCTCAAAGAGAAATCTTTGAGGCTTTTTTTGTTTTAACTAATTTTTTTTAAAATCTTATTAAAAGTGTTTATTTATTTAAGATTTTTCTAAGTATATTTGCCTTTATTAATTTCTATATAGAGATTTAACACTAATTCAAAAACAAATAATATACTATGAAGTTCCGTATCCTGTTTATCTTTTTCTTAGCGATATTCGGATTTAACTGTTCTCATAAACCGTATCAACCAAATTATAATGAACATACGAGTCATAATAATACAATTAAGTCAAGAAGTGCTATCATTGATAGGCAATCTCGTCAAGAAATTCGCAGATCTAATCTTCAAAGGAAACGCGCAAGAAAAGATAGAAAAGTCAAAAAACTGAATAAAAAAGCAAATAAATATTCAAGAAAATTGGTGAAATAATCTTTTAAGAGATCCAATTTCAGTTCTGTTTATATAAAGTTTTTTTATTTATCTTATTTTTACACCTTATAATTGATAATATGAAAGCATACGTTTTCCCTGGTCAAGGGGCTCAATTCACTGGAATGGGTAAGGATCTTTATGATTCTTCTGATTTAGCAAAAGAAATGTTTAATAAAGCAAATGAGGTTTTAGGATTTGACATTGTTAAAATTATGTTTGAAGGTTCCGAAGAGGAATTAAAACAAACAAAGGTTACTCAACCGGCAATTTTCTTGCATTCAACTATATTGGCTGCTTGTTTAGGTGAAGAATTTCAACCTGATATGGTGGCAGGACATTCTTTAGGAGAGTTTTCTGCTTTAGTAGCGAATGGAGCATTGAATTTTGAAGATGGACTAAAATTAGTTTATCAACGTGCTCTTGCTATGCAAAAAGTATGTGAAGTTGAACCTTCTACTATGGCAGCTATTTTAGGTTTAGAGGATGAGGTTGTTGAAAATATTTGTGCTTCAGTTGACGGAATTGTCGTTGCAGCAAATTATAACTGTCCGGGACAATTAGTAATTTCAGGTGCAGTGAAAGCAGTGGAATTAGCCTGCGAAAAATTAACGGAAGCTGGAGCAAAAAGAGCCTTGATACTTCCTGTAGGAGGCGCATTTCATTCTCCTCTCATGGAACCTGCTCGTGAAGAGTTGGCTGCAGCAATAGAGAAAACTATATTTAATAATCCAAAATGTCCTGTATATCAAAATGTGACAGCTTCCGCAGTATCTTCACCTGATGAGATTAAAAAGAATTTGGTTTTTCAATTAACTGCTCCAGTAAAATGGACACAAACAATGAATCAAATGTTAGCTGACGGAGCTTCTGAAGTAATAGAAGTAGGCCCAGGTAAAGTTTTACAAGGTTTATTTAAAAAAGTAGATAGAGCTTTTCCATGTTCTAGTGCTTCAATATAATACTAAAATAAATTCTATTTCAAATCAAACCTTTCTGATATTTCAGAAAGGTTTTTTATTTTATGGAATATCAGAAAGCTATGCATCTAACTTTAAAGGTTTAATTAATTTAAAATTTGAAGTTATGAAAAAAATGGTATTTAGTCTTATTCTTATTAGTAGCGGATGGGCTTTTGGTCAAGGAGCATTTGGAGAAGTAATCGGTTCTGTTGTGGATTCTAAATCAAGTGAAGGTTTAATCGAAGCAAAAGTATGGGTAGAAGATAATGGAAAAAAGTATCAAGCTAAAACGGATTTGGATGGACGTTTCAGAATAAGTGCGGTACCTGCGGGAACATATAAAGTGAATGTATATTATTTAGAAGATACAATAAAAGGAGTTCCAGTAGACGTTCCAATGGATGGATTTGGAAATGCAGGTATAATTCGATTTAATACGGCTAATGATTTGAAAGAGGTAGATGTAACTGCAGAATATCAAAAATTAAAAAATCAGATTAATTCTACGCCGGTTTATAGTATGAATTATAAAGATATAGCTAAGAGTTCTCAAAAATTTTCTATTACTGGAATGATTACAGCTATGACTTCAGAAGTGAGGGTGAATGATGATGGAGAATTGATGTTCAAAGGAGCTAGAAAGGGAGATATGCTTTACATACAAGATGGAATGAAAGCGAGATCAATGGATAATTTACCTAGTTGTGCAATTGGAAATATAATGGTTTATACGGGTGGTGTTCCTGCTAAATATGGAGATACTTTAGGAGGAGTCGTAGTTTTAGAAACGAAAAGTTATTTTGATTTAATAAGAGAAAGAGGAAATTAAAAAAAGTTAGATATGCGATTAATCGCGTATTTATTTGAATTAAAATGGGTGGGTAGAGACGTGATTAATCGCATCTCTACCCACCCATTTTAATTGTATTTATAATCGATTATTTAAAAAATTCCGGACTTTTATCAGCCATTGGAATCATGTATTTTTTTAAATTTTGTTCATCATTTTTGTTTAAAATCATCAACATGTTATCTGATTCTACAACTATGTGATTATCAAGCCCTTCTATTAATGCAAGTTTATTATTGGGAAGGTTTACAATACAATTTGTTGAGTTCATGATGTGAACGTTGTCTCCAATGACAGCATTTCCATTGAAATCTTTTTCTAAATGAGTATACAAACTTCCCCAAGTCCCTAAATCTGACCAATCGAAATTTGCAAGAACAACATCGGTATTTTTCGCATTTTCCATTACAGCAAAATCAATTGAAATATCTTCACATTCTTCAAAGCAACGATTGATGTTTTCTTGTTCTCTATCCGTATTATAAAAACTTAGGTCGCCAGCAAAAAGGTTATGTAATTCTGGTTTAAATTTTTCTAATGAATTCAAAATACTTTGCGCTTTCCAAATGAAAATTCCTGAATTCCAGTAGTAATTACCACTTTTCAAGAATAATTCAGCCATTTCTTTACTTGGTTTTTCTCTAAAGTGTTTTACTTCTGTAACTTGTCCAGCTGTAATTTCTTTATCTTCTGAAAATTCAATATATCCGTATCCAGTGTCGGGTCGAGTTGGTTTAATTCCTAATGTCACTAAACGTTCGTCAGAATTTGCATCTTCAATAGCAATATTAACAGTAGATACAAACTTTTCTTCTTTTAAAATTAGGTGATCAGAAGGAGCTATAACCAACGTAGCATTTTTATTAAGGGCATAAATTTTAGCACTTGCATACGCTATACAAGGAGCTGTGTTTTTACGAACAGGCTCTGTTAAAATTTGATTTTTTGTTAAATCAGGTAATTGATTTTGAACTAATTCAGAGTAACATTCATTTGTCACAACGTAAATATTTTCTTTCGGAGCGATATGAAGTAATCTTTCGTAAGTCATTTGTATTAATGACTTACCAATTCCTAAAACATCTAAGAATTGTTTTGGACACTGAGGAGTAGACATAGGCCAAAAACGGCTACCAACACCTCCTGCCATAATGATACAATAATTATTTTCCATATCTTTATTTTTCGATTTTAATAGGGTATACTTCAGCTAGAGCATTAACTAAAAACATTCGTTTACTAATTGTTTCTTCACATAAAAAGCGTTTTCGTCTTAAATCACCTTTTATAAATTCTCTACCATTTAAAGCAAAGATAGTATTTTTTGGAAGTCGTTCTAAAATTTCACTTCCATCTTTTGAATCATCATAATTTTTTAAAACCCTTGAAAGTTTCATATCTGTGCATGATGATGCTTTTATACTTACTAATGAATCTACAAGCGCGTGTTCAATGTCTTTGGGTAATTTTTTAGAATCAATTATAGGAATCAACAATTTTCTAAAATTGGTTTTCCATTCATCTCCATGAGGATTTACTCTATTTCCATATTGTTGAAAGGTATGTAAATGCGCAAATTCATGGAGTGTTGTAATTAAAAAAGAATAAGGATTTAAATCACCATTCACAGTTATTTGAGGTTTTTCTAGCCCATATCCAACTCTAAAATCACCAAGTTTAGTTTTTCTAGGAGGAACAATTTTAAATTTTACAGGCGAAGAAAGAAAAAGATCGACAACAATATCTTCAAAACCAGGGGGTAAAAATTTTTTAAATCCCTCAATTACTTTTTCTCTCTTTCTTAAAATTCCTGGCTTCACGATGTAAATTTACTAGATTTCAATCAATTTTGGGATGAAAGAATTAAATATGATTTCAATTGAATAAAATATCTATTAACTTAGCGCTCAATATGAGTTTACTAACAAACATAGGGAAATATTTTATGATGCTTCGTATCATATTTTCACGACCTGAAAAATGGAGTATCTTTCGTAATAGAATTATGAATGAAATCGAAATAATTGGTATTAAATCATTACCAATTGTTGCGCTTTTGTCTGTTTTTATGGGAGGAGTAATTTCTTTGCAAACTGCTGCAAATATGACGTCTCCAATTTTACCGGAATATACGATTGGATATATAACTCGTTCCAGTACGATTTTAGAATTTTCACCAACTATTATGTCGTTAATTTTGGCTGGTAAAATTGGGTCAAATATAGCTTCAGAGATTGGAACAATGCGTGTTACAGAACAAATAGATGCACTTGAAACAATGGGGATTAATTCGTTGACTTTTTTAGTATTACCTAAAATTGTCGGTGCTGTTTTCTTTTTTCCTTTGATGGTCGTTTTCTCTATCGGATTGAGTTTAATTGGAGGATGGTTAGCAGTTGTATTATCAGGTTTATCAAATACTGAAACTTTTGTTTTTGGTTTAAGATCCTTCTTTTTGATTGGTGATATTTGGTATGCATTAATTAAAGTTGTAGTTTTTGCTTTTGTGATTGTTACAGTTTCTTCTTTTTATGGATATTACACAAAAGGTGGCGCTATTGATGTTGGTCGTTCATCGACTCAAGCTGTAGTTATAAGTAGTGTTGTGATTCTTATTTGTAATTTCTTTTTAACTCAAATGATTCTTTTATAATGATTGAAGTTCAGAATGTAAATAAATCGTTTGGGAAAAATCAAGTTCTTTTTGATGTTTCGGCAAAGTTTGAAACAGGGAAAGTGAATATGATAATTGGCCAATCGGGGCAAGGGAAATCTGTTTTAGCAAAATGCATTGTTGGACTTCACGAAGTTGAAGACGGGGATATTTTGTATGATAATCGAAATTTCTCAAAACTTGAAGGAGATGCAAGGCGTGAAATTAGAAAAGAAATAGGAATGCTTTTCCAAGGAGCTGCACTTTTTGACTCGATGAATGTTGAGAAAAATGTCATGTTTCCACTTTCTATGTTGACAAATATGACAAAGAAAGAAATGCAAATGAGAGCCGATTTTTGTTTAGATAGAGTCAATTTAAATGGAAAGAATAAATTACTTCCTGATGAATGCAGTGGAGGAATGCAAAAAAGAATTGCGATTGCCCGTGCTATTGCAATGAAGCCGAAGTATTTATTCTGTGATGAACCAAATTCTGGTTTAGATCCAAAAACATCGATTGTAATTGACAATTTAATTCGTGAAATTACCTATGAATTTGGAACAACAACTGTTGTGATAACCCATGATATGAATTCCGTAATTGAAATTGGTGATAATATTTTATTTATTCATCAAGGTAAAAATTGGTGGACTGGTGATCGTAAATCGATTATTACAACAGAAAATCCAGAAATAATTGATTTTGTATATGCTTCAGAGTTTATGAAAGATATCAAAACAGTCATGCAATCCAAAATTAAATAATTTTAGATGTTTAATTTTTAATATTGGATTTGAAATTAATTCAACATCAAACATTAAAAAATCAAGCATCAATTAAAGGTTTTGTAAATCTACTTGTCTCATTCCCCCAAAGAATTTAACGATTCTTTCCCCTACACCAGGAACGTCTATATGAATTAAATAAACACCACCAGCTACAGCGATTCCTTTGAAATTATTCAAATCCCAATCTTGATAAGTTGCTGCATTATCTTTTTTGTAGGTTCTTACTAATTTTCCATTTATACTATAGATAGAAATGGTGCATTTTTCAGGTAGATTCGTGATTTTAACATGGGTATCAATTCTATTTACTTCATATTCTGAATAAGCATAATAAGGATTTGGAACCACATTTATTAGACTTAAAGATTCAGCTAATTTTTGTATATTATTCGTTCTGGTGGCTATGTCATTCATATTCCATGAATACATTGGTTTTCCATCATTTTTACCGGATGCAAAAAAGTTTTTATATTCTTTATTTACTCTTAATTTAATTTTCACATCAGTGGCTAATACTTCTTTTCCAGGTGTAAGTATCGTATTAGCTATCCAGGTTAAACTTGAATAGAGATTCTTTTTAGCTGTATTGTCTCCCAATTCCATAGATTTTATTAAATCGTAAATTGGGTTTGATATTTCAGAGTAGTAGGGTAAATCATAAACATTAACATCATTATTTATTGATTTTAATTTGTAGCTGAATATATAGATTGGTTGTAAACCTCCAAATACTGTGTTTCCAAATTGATCTGTTGTTTTGTCAGTTGGATTCCATTTCATATCAGCACCATTATCTGATTGTAAGAAAGAGTTCTCACCGAAAGCCATATATAATCTTGCTCCTGATTCAATATCAATGGCATAACCTGGAAACCATCCCATTCCAGAAGTGTTACTATTGTCTGTATTTCCATTTTTATCAACACTTGCACCTTTTCTTAATCCCCCAGCTTTAGCTCCTCCAACTGTTAAATTTGGATCTCTTCCTAATTCTATAACAGGACATCGGGTCCATTTAGATTTATCAGAAGTGATTACTATATTAACACTGGGTAAATAAGCGATTTGAGCATTGGTTTTTCCTGATTGAGTTCCAGATGAAAAGCCATAATAAGCAAGAGGCATAAAATCACATTGGTATCCTATAATTCGTTGTGGAGCAATTCCACCGTCAAGTAATTTCGCATATAATTTACTTGAATCTATTCCAGCTTCATCATTGTAACAAAATGGAGCATAATACGAAGGTGTTCCCGAAGAGGTTGTATCCGAAGAATTCCCAAGTCTTATCCAATTGTTAGGTGAATATGAATCTTGATCAGTTATAAATGACAACCATCGTTTTGATGAATCACTATAAGAGATGGAAGAAGATATTGGTTCTGTAAATTTATTTGGAGATTTAACTTTGTATTTTACTTGATTAATTTGTACCGAAATTCCCCATTGTGGAATTACTTGTTCATTAACTTTAGAAATATTTATTTGAGAGGTTTTAGATTCAATTAAAACGCCTCCTTCTGAAGTATATCTATTGATTGTCCAACTTGCTGTGTCAGAAGCATTAGAACTAGTCGATGTGTAATTATTGAAAAGACATTCAAAATATCCGTCTGCTAAATTTAAGGGATCAACCACTTTTATGTTAATAGGGCCCGTTCCATAATCATATTCAGGGTTTTGTAAAAATCCTGATGCAACAATTTCATTTTCTGATTCTTCTGTTAGCTCAATATTTCTGCCGCCATTTCCGACTCCATCTAGCCTTTTAATTTTCGGCGTTGTTCCATAATCAACTAATTGATTCGTGCCATTGATTTCAGGCATAGGATTGTGAGGGATTGCCAGAATTGATTTTACAGAACCATTCGTTGCTTTTCGGCTTAACAAGAAAACTTTTTGTTGCCCATCTAAACTTAACGCATCATTTGGATTATACGTTTTATAATTATTTGTAGCATAAGCTACTGCCATAAAATAGTATTGTTTAAAATTAACTAACGTTTTTGTTCCTAAAGCAAATAAATCATCAGTTACTTTAAATGTATGTTTTATTCCTTGATTTGCTCCATTTACTTTTTCTACTGGAATAGATGCTTGTAGGTTTTCATCGAATTCGAAATTTATAATTCGACTAAAATTATCTTTGATATCACATTGAGCTACAAGTCTAGCTTTTGAAGGATTTTCTAAATCTGAAACTGAAACATCTTCTTTACTTAATTGATAAATTTGATAGCCTTGAAACGTATATTTTTTATCTGCATTTGGAATAGCCGTTTGGATAAAAGGATCAACTTCACTGTAATTTTCATTGTAATTATTTGAATTAACTGGATTTGAAATCATTAATATTAATTCATTATTTAGTTCTTGAATTGTTAAATCCGGTGCGTTTGGACCATCTAAAACACGAAAACAATTTTCGAAAAGTACTTGGGCTTTGTCATCTGCTCTTTTTAATATTTGAACTGAAGCGAAGGGGTCAACTTCAGTACTTCTTGCCCAACAAACACCAACGGTTATATTATTTACCGAACCTGGGGTAAGAATAAATGGACCCGCAGACTCAACAAATCTTTTATCGTTAGGTAAGTTTCCTGCAGTTTGTTCTGTCCAAGGAAGCTGAGGAGAACCATTTGTGCCCCATCCTAATGGATCAGTATCTCCTGGGAACATGAAATCACATGGCATAGTAGGATTTGCGTCAGGGTCTGAGAAATGTCCATTTCCTCCATAAACGAAGCGAGAACCATCTTTCCATTTTCCTTGTAGGTAATTATAATAATCAGTTGCTTTTATGGGGTCTGTTTGATTTGGGTTTGCTCCATTAGTTGTATTACTATAATACAAGAAACGTCTCATTCCAAATCGTTCATTATCAACAATCCCGTCACCGTATCCAATTCCATTTAAAGCTTCATTTGGACCAATACCAAAGGCATTATCTTTACCATCATTATCTTGGAAAGGTCCCTCAAAAAAATCAACACCTACTGCCGGAGGACTTGCTCCATATCCTTTGAAACCATTAACATCTAAATCGACGTTATTTCCATTATAATAATAACCTAAGCCTCTATTAACATCACAACCTACAAAATCGTCCATTGGATTCCCTAAAGCCCCATCTGTAAAAAAACCGAAATAGGTATTGTAAAGTGTTTGCGTCCCTCTATTTATTAATTCATAATTATAGAAAGTCATGTTATTTATTTCATCATTTGATGAGAATGAAAAAGCTTGAGCTCTGATTTCCATCCCAATCGGGTCTGAATTTGTTTCAGTATGGATATTTCCTTTATCGTTCATTACCCACCAATGATTTAAATCACCATATAATGAAATACGCCTGTCACTTCGACAATTTTTTGTTTTATCCAGATCATACCAAGGAAAATCTCCATCGTTCCAATCGTAATTTCCATCATCATTTCTATCAAAAAATGGTGCTAAATAATAATCTTGCCCAAGCGAAATATCACCATGTGCAGGCCAATTTTTTACTATTTCAGGTATTTTGTAATTCGGAAAAGTTTCTGTTTGAGTATTGGTGCCATTTTTCTTATCTAAAACACCAGCTTCGTACCACGCCTTAAATTCACTAATTTCGTCTTTAGTTGAAGTAAAATGCTTATCGTATTTTTTACAAATTGTATAATTAGTTGTGGCTGTATTTTTAGTTAATGGCCCAGTCCAATAATCTTGACCTTGTCTATATCTTAAAGCGGCTAGTTTTAATTGACCATTAACATCGGTTCCTCCTAACCAAAGAGCGGCGGTAAAAAGCGCTTGTATACCTGATTTTTTTGGCACTTCGTAATGCGAATAATTTTGATTAGGCACTTGCCATAAATTTCCAGCGGTATGAACTAAAGCGCTTACATTGTTTAATTCTAAAAATGTTGTAGTAGAAGGCGCTATACATGATGCAGCTTTTTCAATACTTATTGTTGGTTTCGAATTAACTTTTTCAAATCCCTGGTAAGGTTGTGAGAAAAGCAGTAAATTAATTCCTAAGAATAGAGTTAATAGTTTAATTTTCATTTCAAAAATTTGAACCACGAAGTTAGGAAATTAATCGACAATTTTACCAGAATTTCCACCAAGATTTTGATGGTTTTATTTCCTTTCTTGAATAATTTCGTGGAATCAACTCTTTTTGTAGGATCTTAAAAATAGAAGTATTTGATAATCGAATCGCATTTTTAAATAAGAACTGATTTATCAATTCATTTAATCCTTCTTCATCATTGATTGAACCGTAGTTTGGAAGTTTTATAATTGTATTATTTTTTCTAGCAATACTTTTTATCCATTTCTGAATCGTTTTTAATTCATCATCAGAAAAATAGGGTGAAAGATGATATTGAATTTTGAAATTTTTATCAATTAATAGTTTTTCTAAGTGAGTAATTGAAAAAAAACAATTTGTCTTCTTATCAAAGTAAAAATCTTCCACATCATTATCAACAGGTTGCTGAAAGGCAATCTTCAACCAATCTAATAGATGCTGTTTTTCCATTTATGTAAATTCTTTACTCAACCTCAACCTCAACTTCGACAACCTCAACTTCGACAAGCTCAGTTGTCGTTTAGACTCAATCTTAATCTCAAACTCAACCTCAACTTACTTTTCCCAATCAAATCGTTCTTGAAGTAATTGAATAATGTATGATTTAACATCTTCATTATCAATCTTTTCTATCACATCATTTATAAATGCTGAAATCATTAATTTTCGAGCTGTTTTTTCAGATAAACCCCTTGCTCTTAAATAGAAGACAGCCTCTTCATCTAATTGACCAGTTGTAGATCCATGAGAACATTTTACATCGTCAGCATAAATTTCTAATTCTGGTTTTGAATTTACAGTTGAATCATCACTTAGGAGAACATTCGCATTTGATTGAAATGCATTTATTTTTTGAGCATCTTTCCTTACAAAAACTTTCCCATTAAAAACGGCAGTTGCTTTATCATTTACAACTCCTTTGTATAATTCATGTGACTCACAATGAGCAACTTTATGATCTACTAAAGTGTGATTGTCAACATGTTGATTTCCTTTTAATAGATATGCTCCATTCAAGTTCGTTGTACAGTTTTCACCATTTACTTCAATATTCAAGTTATTTCTAACTAAAGCACCGTTTAAAGTAATAGTGTTAATTGTAAAAGTTGAATTTTTGTGTTGATCAACTTGTTCTGTCGCAATTTGATAACAAGATTCGTCTTCGTACTGAATTTTGTTCAATGTCAAATGAGCATTTTCTTCTACAAAGATTTCTGTTACTACATTTGTAAATGATTCTTTTGCATTTTCAGTAAAGAACCCTTGAATTATCTCTGCTTGCGCATTTTTCTCACAAATAATTACATTTCTTAAGTTAGCAACTGTATGTTCACCAGTTAATATATGAATTACTTGTAATGGCTTTTCTAAAATCGTTTTTGATTTGATGTGAATGTAAATACCATCTGTTGTAAAAGCTGTATTTATTGAATGAAAGATTTCATTTTCAAGTTTTACATTTTTTCCAAAATCAATTGTGGAATTAGCAATCGATTTGAATTCTATTCCAGATGGAATTTCTTTTGAAGATAAAGATGAATCGATAAATCCATTAATAAAAACGATAGTAGTTGCTTCTTTTGATATTTCAAATTTAGAAATATCAGCAACTTTCCCTTTCTGAACTTTGAATTTCTTGTTACTGATTTTACCTAGACGAGTATATTTCCATGCCTCAGTTCGCGTAGTTGGAAATTGAATTGTATCCAAAATAGAAAATGCAAGGGATTTTAAAGTATCATTTAAAACACCTTCAAAACCATTTGAATTAATAATATTTATTTCAGTTGAATTTAATAGTTCACTCATAATCTTTCTTTTCTTAAGACTTACAAAGTCTAATATCTAACGTCTAAATATCTAATGTCTTACTTAGAAAATTCTTCTTTGATCCAGTCGTATCCTCTTTCTTCTAGTTCTAGAGCAAGTTCTTTTGTCCCAGTTTTAACTATTTGTCCATCATATAATACATGAACGAAGTCAGGAACGATATAATCTAAAAGTCTTTGGTAATGAGTAATAACGATAGTAGCATTTTCTTTCGTTTTAAGCTTATTTACACCATTTGCAACAATTCTTAACGCATCAATATCCAAACCTGAATCTGTTTCATCTAAAATCGCTAATTTAGGATTTAACATCGCCATTTGGAAAATTTCATTTCGTTTCTTTTCACCTCCTGAAAATCCTTCGTTTACTGAACGAGAAGCTAATTTCGCGTCTAATTCAACAATAGCGGATTTTTCACGAACCATTGTCATGAAATCTTTAGCAGAAATTTGTTCTTCTCCTTTGTAATCACGAATTTCATTCAAAGCCGCTCTTAAGAAATTGATGTTAGAAACACCTGGAATCTCAACAGGGTATTGAAATGCTAAAAACAATCCTTCTCTTGCTCTGTCTTCTGTTGCTAAATCCAATAAATCTTTTCCGTCGAAATCAACTGAACCTTCAGTTACTTCGTATACTTCACGGCCAGCCAGAATTGATGCTAAAGTACTTTTACCAGCACCATTAGGGCCCATTATAGCATGAATTTCTCCTGCTTTTACTTCAAGATTTAATCCTTTTAATATTTCTTTTCCGTCGATAGACGCATGTAAGTTTTTTATTGTAATCATTTTCTTTAATGTTTTAAATATAACGGATAATAATTTTATTGTAGGTACAGGGCATGCCCTGTACCTACAATAAAATTATTATCCAACCGATCCTTCTAACGATATTGCTAACAATTTTTGAGCTTCTACAGCAAATTCCATTGGTAATTGATTTAAAACCTCTTTGCAATATCCATTTACGATTAAACTAATTGCTTTTTCACTGCTTATACCTCTTTGTTGACAATAAAATATTTGATCTTCACCAATTTTTGAAGTAGTTGCTTCGTGTTCGATTTTAGAAGTACTGTTTTTACATTCTATATAAGGGAAAGTATGTGCTCCACATTCATCTGTCATCAACAATGAATCACATTGCGAGAAGTTTCTAGCATTTATTGCATTTTTGTGAATTTGAACCAATCCTCTATATGAATTATTTGATTTTCCTGCGGAAACACCTTTCGAAATGATTGTACTTTTTGTGTTTTTACCCAAGTGTATCATTTTTGTTCCAGTATCAGCTTGTTGATGATGGTTTGTAACAGCTACTGAATAAAATTCGCCAACTGAATTATCACCTTTTAAGATACAAGATGGATATTTCCATGTTACTGCAGAACCAGTTTCAACTTGTGTCCAAGAAATTTTAGCATTTCTTTCGCAAACACCTCTTTTTGTAACGAAGTTAAAAATCCCACCTTTACCATCTTTATCTCCAGGGTACCAGTTTTGTACTGTTGAGTATTTAATTTCAGCATCATCTAGTGCAACTAGTTCAACAACAGCAGCATGCAACTGATTCTCGTCACGCATTGGAGCTGTACAACCTTCTAAATAAGAAACATATGAACCTTTATCAGCTACTACTAATGTTCTTTCAAATTGTCCAGTTCCTTGTTCGTTGATTCTGAAGTAAGTAGATAATTCCATAGGACATCTAACTCCTTTAGGAATATAACAGAATGAACCATCCGTAAAAACAGCTGAATTTAAAGTAGCATAGAAATTGTCAGTAGTTGGCACAACAGTTCCCATGTATTTTTTAACTAATTCAGGATGTTCTTTCACTGCTTCTGAGAAAGAGCAAAAAATAATCCCTAATTCAGATAATTTACTTTTGAAAGAAGTTGCAACTGATACAGAGTCCATTACGAAATCAACGGCTACATTTGTACCTGTAAGTACTTTTTGCTCATCCATTGAAATCCCTAGTTTTTCCATTGTAGCCTTCATCTCAGGCTCAACATCATCCCAGCTTTCGTATTTTTTTTGTTTTACAGCTGAATAATATATAATATCTTGAAAATCAGGTTTTTCATATTGAACATGAGCCCACTCAGGCTCTTTCATGTCTAACCAAATTTTATAAGCATTTAAACGATAGTCTAAAAGCCATTGTGGCTCTTCTTTTTTAGCAGAAATGATTCGTATAGTTTCTTCTGAAAGTCCTTTTGGAACTTGCTCAGATTCAAGATTCGTTACAAAACCATATTTGTATTCTTGGCTTTCTAAATCTTTTGCTAATTCATTCTCAGTATAACTCATTTTTGATTTCTTTATATCGGAATTATCCATTTATTTTCTCAATTAAATAGAGAAAGATTCACCACAACCACACGTTCTACCAGCATTTGGATTGTTAAATACAAATCCTTTCCCGTTTAAACCGCCTGAAAAATCCAAAGAAGTACCTATTAGATATAAAAAACTTTTTTTGTCTACAACAACTTTGATTCCATTGTCTTCAAAGCTTTTATCTCCTTCTTTTTCCTCGTTGTCGAATTTTAATTGATACATTAATCCTGAACATCCACCGCCTTCAACACCAACTCGAATGAATAAATTTGGTTTCCCATCTTCCCCCATAAGTTTAAGTGCTTGTTCCTTAGCTGAATCTGTAACTTTAATCATAATTAATTCATATTAATTGTCACTATCTTTATTTAGATTAATTTTAAATAGAAGATAATTTTAATGCAAAAATACCTTTTTTGTGGTATTGTTGCAAGAATTTATGAATGTTTTCAGGAAAAAATATATTATTTCGAAGAAATACTTTTAAAATATTCAGAGGGGGTCATACCTGTTGATTTTTTAAAAGAAGAGTTGAAAGAAGATTTTGAATGAAACCCAGCCATATTTTTAATTTTCATGGAAGTTTAATTCCATATAAATCATAATTTATTTCAGCATTTTTTAATTGTCTTTTCTATTGGTATTTAAAATAGCAAGAATAATTTAACGAAATTTATTGTTAATTTTCGGACGAGGCAGGTTTTATTGTTTATAGGTCATTTTTTAAAAAATTAACATAAAAACCACATTGAAGAATTATTTTAACTACTTGCTAGATCCTCATTTCAGTTGATTAAAAGTTAAAAATGTTAATCTTTAGGTTAATTTTATTGATTTGTATTAAATATTTTATCATATTTGTGAAAACTATAATACTATAAATTAATTACAACATTCTATGAAAATTAATAATTTAGTTTTCACATCTTCTAAATTTGAAGCTGAAAACAAAAATCTTCTAAAAATCAATTCTGTTTTATTTACAGTTAATAATTTTTTTATTCAGCTCAAAATTAGTTTTCTTTTTTTTGCAGTAATTGTTTTTTTTAGCAATTCTTTTTCTCAAGAAAATACTGAAAAATCAAATCAAGTTTTATTACCTCAAATTAACAAAGAGTTATTACCTAAATTTTTTGATGAAGTTCATAATGGAACTGAATATAAATATGATTCAGAACGTGAAAGAATTTATAAGGAACAAGTATCTAGAATTGAAATTATTTACATCCCTTATGCTGAAAACAAAAATATTCCAAATTTATCATCTGTTTCAAAAATGAATAAATACAATCCAAATTTAAATTTTGATATCTCAAATTTTAATCCAAAGGAGTTTAATTTCATTAAATATGGGATAAATTATTATTCATCCTCAGATCAATTTATTAGAGTTGATAATCAGGATTATATAATTCATATTTTACCTTACACTAATAGATCATCAAAATGAAAATAATAATTGCATTTACAATCTCAACGTTACTTTCTATAGTTAGTTTTTCTCAGTTACCTGGAGATAATTGTGCTTCAGCTGTTAGTATTACTTTGCCTACAGTTGATGGAGCATCCGTTACAACAGGTACTCGATCTACTTCTACTTTAACAAATAATTACCCTGCTGGCTCTTATTGCAAAGATGCTGCATATGGAAGCGGAAAAGACGGTGTTTATAAAATTGTAGTTCCTACTGGTGGTTATGACTGGAAATTTGAGCTTACGTTTGGAGAGTGGGCAATTGTATCTATTCATTCAGGTTGTGTACCCAATGTTGGTAACTGTTTAGGAGGTTTTGTAACCGATGATATTGTAACTACAGGTAGTGTGACATTAACGTTAAGTGCCGGAACTTATTATATATTTATTGACACAATCATAAACCCTTCCACTTCTTTTAATCTTAAGATAACATTAAATATTCCAGCTGTAGGCGAGATATGTTCAATGTCACAAGGTTTCTGTTCTAATGTTACATATAACTTTGCTAATACAACTTCTGGAACACCACCTACTGGTCCAGATTATAATATGGGTGGTTCGTGTGTTAGTGCTTTTAGGCCTTTAGTCTGGTATTACATGGAAATTAAAACAGTTGGTTCCATGGTTATGACATTAGCTCAATCAACTTTGCCAAATGGAGCGGGCACAGGTATAGATGTTGATTATGTTATGTGGGGTCCTTATCCTTCTTTGAGTGCCGCATGCACTGGTATTATGGCAGGAGATGGACCTCTTCAAGGTAGTTTTTCTATTCTTTCAACTGAGACAATTGCAATTGGTGCTCCGGGTGGGGCAGGAGATTGTGCCTCAAGCCCAGCTTTACCAACTATTGGGAATGTATATGTAGTAGGTATTTCGAATTATGGTAACTCGGCTGGTTACATAACTTTTAATCAAACTTCAGGTTCTGGTACTGCAAACTGTAATACAATTACACCGTGTAATATAACTTCTGTTACAGCAACTCCAGGAACATGTTCAGGAGGTTTATTTGATATAACAGGATCTGTAGCATTTACAGATGCTCCAGCAACAGGGACAATGACAGTGACATCATCTTTTGGGGAGACTTCAGTTTATTCGGCACCTTTTACTTCTCCTTTATCTTATACAATTTCAAATGAAACGGGTACTGGTTCAGGAACTGTTTCCGTTTCATTTTCTGCGGATAATTTTTGTACTGCTTCTAGTTCTTCTTTTACAGCGCCATCTTGTGTTTTGTGCACGCCTGTTTCAATTCCTTCTCAAAGCACTAATGCTCAAACAGTTTGTCAAAATGGAGTTTTTACGAGTATATCAGTATCTGCAGCTGGAACAAATCCAACATACAAATGGTATAGTAACATATCACCTTTAAATTCTGGTGGAACTTTAATACCATTAGCAACCAATTCATCTTTCACTCCTCCAGCAACATTTTCAGGGACCATGTATTATTATTGTATTGTAACTGGAGATTGCGGAACAGTAACTTCTGGTGTTTCAGGTGCATTTACCATCAATAATAATCCAGCAGAAGTTCCAGTATCAGCAGCTGGTTCAGATGGAAGTATTTGTTCAGTTGATACCTATACCTTATCAGGTTCAGCAACAAATGGAACAGCATTATGGAGTGGAGGATCAGGAGTATTTACTCCTAATAACACAACCTTAAATGCAGTTTATGCCCCAAGTACCGCAGAGAAATTAGCTGGAACGGCTAGTTTGACATTAACTGTCACAGGAAATGTAGCAGGAACCTGTTTATCATCTACGACAAGTGACGTAATGGTAATTACAATTAATAACAATGCAGCACAAGTACCAGTATCAGTAGCTGGTTCAGATGGAAGTATTTGTTCAGTAGATACCTATACCTTATCAGGTTCGGCAACAAATGGAACAGCCCTATGGAGTGGAGGGTC
>CAMDMY010000047.1 GCA_945902775.1 Chryseobacterium gleum
TTTATAAAATAAGTCCCTGGAGTTGATACTGTTGTTGGTGAATATAATATACTTGTGCAATTTGCATCCGTCCAATATGTTAATGATCCTGAGCCTGTACTTCCTAATGTAACAGATGAAGATGTTAAATCTACAGTACTTGGTGAACACACTGCTGTTGGTGAAGTGATAGTTAAAATTGGACTTGGATTTACGGTAACGCTGACAGAAACAGAAGTACTTGAACACCCATTTAAAGTATAAACTACAGAATAAGTTGTGGTAACTAGTGGAGTTACATTAAGTGTTGCCCCTGTTGAAGAATCACTCCATAAATAAGTACCTCCTGCTTGAGAAGGCGTTGCTTCTAACATTGCACTAGATCCATTACATATAGAAGGGGAATTTACTGTTATTGTTGGTGTTGCACTTGTAATTATTGCGCCAGATACTGTAGTTGTTGCTGTTGAACATGTACCTGTTACAACACAATAATAAAATAAAGTTCCTGCAGTTGTAGAACTTGGTGTGTAAAATGAATAAGTCGCTCCTGCTTCCAAAATTCCTCCTGAATTAGAAGCTACAGTATTACTAAACCATTGATACGTTAAACCAGAACCTACTGCATTAACTCCCAAAGAACTAAATGTTCCTGTTGTCAAACATTGAATTTGATTTGCTGTAGACTGTGAAATAATTGTTGTATTAGAATTCACGTTAAAAGTTCCGTTAGTAGTAATATTTCCATTACCACCTGTAAGTGTAATTATATAATTATATACACCTGAAATAGAAGTTGTTCCTGAAAGTGTTACTATATTGGAATTCCAATCACCATTAATTCCTGCTGGTAATCCAGAAAAAACAGCTCCTGTTGCTCCTGTTGTTGAATAAGTAACTGTATTGATTGAAGAATTTGCACAAATTGTCTGATTATCTGATCCGATTGTAGATGTTAAGGAAATTGAATTCAAAAGTCCAACAGTAACATTAACCGTATTTGAACATCCGTTTGTATTTGTATACGTTATAACTACATTTCCGGCTGCTAATCCAGTTACTAAACCCGAACTTGAAACAGTTGCGATTAAACTATTTGAACTTAACCAAGGGGTATTAACAGCTGCAGTTGCTGAACCTGTTAATTGTGTGGTTGAAGTAACATAGGTTGAAAGAATACCAGAGATTGAGGGTTGAGAATTGATTATTACGTTAACTGGTTTGATATTAAAACATGAACCTAAAGTCGATTTTATAAAAATTGGACCTGGATTAATAATCGAATTTGGCGAACCTAAATTTGTAGTACAATTCGCATCCGTCCAATATGATAATGCGCCTCCTCCAGTGCTACCAGAAGTAATAGCTGCTAAAGTAATATCAACTGCAGAAGGTGAACATACTGGCGAAGGGTTATTGATCACCAAATTTGGTGAAACATTTACCGTTACCACAACAACATCAGTAGCTGTACAACCATTTGAAACACCTGTTAAAGTATACGAAGTAGTTCCAAGTGTAGGAACAAAACTAGTTCCATTTGTTACTCCATTAGACCAACTATATGTTTGAGCACCAGTCCCATTCAATGTAATTGATGCACCTGAACATACTGTTATATCTGTGCCTGCTGAAACAAGGGGAATTGGGTTTACAGTTACAACTCCCAAACCTTGATTACTTGAACATCCATTTAAAGTATATATTAATGTAAAATTTGAAGTTGAAGTTGGACTTACTGTAATATTTGCAGAAGTTTCATTTCCTCCCCATAAATAAGTCCCTCCTAAAGTTGAAGGATATGAATATAAAGTTGTACTTCCTCCGTTACAAATTGTCTGTGAATTAACAGAAACAGATGGAGTTTCATTTACAACAAAATTTACTATTGAAGTACCGCCTGTAGAATTCTTATAAGTAATTGAAGAAGTACCAGCCGATATGCCGGAAACTAACCCTGATGATGACACGGTTGCAACTGAAGTATTTGAACTTACCCATGGATTATTTGCCATTGGAGTTTCAGTTCCTGTCAATTGAGAAGTAGACCCTGAGCAAATTGTCAAATTACCTGAAATGGAAGGTGTTATTAAAGTTACCACATCAAAAGTTTGAGATACACTACAATAGTTGGTATCATAGTACATAATAGTTGTAGAACCTAAAGCAACACCTGTTACTAATCCATTATTATCAATTGTCGCTATCGAAGCATCTGAACTCATCCAAGGATAATATTGATGCATTCCAGGCGAACCATTTAATTGAGAAGTTGCACCAACATAGGTATATAAATTTCCTGAAAAACTTGGGACTCCTTTCACGTTGTATGTAAAAGTAGATGTCGCTGTACTAGTTGGACAAGTATTATTACTTGTTACTGTCAATGTTAAAACAACGGCATTACCAACATCTCCTTGAGCTGGGGTATAAACTGGACTCAATGTAGTATTATTCTCTAAAGTTCCCGTTCCATTATGCGTCCATAAATAAGTTCCTTCTGATACTGCTACATCACCAAGACTTGCTGTATTGTTTAAGCAAAGGTTAGATTCCAACCCTTGAGATGCTGAAGCTGGACTGTCAATATATAAAAACCCTTCAGCTGTATATACTACGCTTGCTACACTTGCTGAAATCGTATAGAAAAAAGTACCTGATTCTGTTGGAGTACCATTAATGGTATATACTCCAGCATTATAAGTTCCATAAACACCAGTTGGCAAACCTGTTACGGTAACTTCTGTAAGACCTCCCGATAAATCATATTTAATTTCAGTTATAGCAGAATTAACACATAATGTTTGACTTATAGTAGCTGGATTTGAAACTAAAGTGATAGATTCAGCAAGTAATTGATTACTTAGAAAAGTAAACAAAAAAATAAAAAGTATTTTAGTAATCAATTTTTTCATGTTTATTCGAATGTTAATACAAAAATAAAAGTCTTTGTATAGTAAAACTTGATTTATTATTTATAGACAAATTTAAAATTTATTTCTAAATTAACAACTATTATAAACATCTAATAATAAACGCTATAACATTCAAGAACTAACCTTTATTTAAATACATATCATAAATCATACCATCTGATAAACCTATTTTGGGTACAATTATATTCTTGCATTTTAGCTCTTTCATAATATATAAATAGATATCCATTGCAGGTACAATAACGTCTGCTCTATCTGGTTTTAATTGGAATTTTTCTACTCGTTGATCAATGGTTAGTGTATCAATTTCATCACGTAAATTTTTCATTTTATTTACTGAAATCGATTCCATATGTTGAGCGCCCAACATTTTATGAACTTTATTGATATTTCCACCAGTTGCAAAAATTTGATGCACTGTTTTTAAATCAACGTGCTCACCAACCCAAGTATGGATTTCCTTCCAAATAGAATCTTGAACTTTATCTTTTAAAATACGAAGTGTTCCCACTTGAAAAGATTTAGAAGCAACTCTTTCGCCTTTTTCGAAAACACTGATTTCAGTACTTCCTCCTCCAACGTCTATTACAATAAATGAAATATTTTTATCGAAATCTAATAAAAAGAAGGTCCCAAAGATTAAATCAGCTTCCTCATTTCCACTGATAATTTCAATATCTACGTTGGTTTCTTTTTTGATTAATTCTTGTATTTCTAAACCATTAGAGGCTTCGCGCATAGCTGATGTAGCACATGCACGAAGTTCTTTGACTTCAAAAATTTCAGAAATTAATCGAAATGCTTTTATTGTCTTTACGAAATCATGTGCTTTTTTATCCGAAATTTTCCCATCTTCAAAAACTTCTTCTCCTAGTCTGAGCGGAACACGAGTATATGAAATCTTCTTTACAAATGAATGACCATTTTCAGTAGTAACTTCGCCTACTAATAAGCGAGCAGCATTTGTTCCTATGTCGATAGCACCGTACTTCACAACTCAATTATTTCTTTCTAAAAAAAATACGTATAGGAACACCACAAAAATCAAACTTCTCTCTCAATCTATTTTCCAAGAAACGTTTGTAACTATCTGGAATATATTGTGGTAGATTACAGAAAAACGCAAAGGATGGTCCGTAAGTTGCTAATTGTTGAACATACTTAATACGAATGTATTTTCCTTTTAATGAAGGTGGAGGAGTTGCTTGAATAACTTCCAACATTACATCATTTACTACCGAAGTAGGTATTTTTTTAGTTCTATTCTCATATACTTGCATAGCTGTTTCTACTGCTTTATGCAAACGTTGTTTTGTAATTGTAGAAGTAAAAATAATCGGAACGTCATTAAAAGGCGCTAACTGTTCTCTGATTTTTTCTTCGTATTCTAACATGGTATTTGTCTCTTTTTCAATCAAATCCCATTTATTCACAACAACAACTACCCCTTTTGAGTTTTTTTCAATAACGTAGAAAATATGCAAATCTTGCTTTTGAATTCCTTCCGTTGCATCAATCATAAAGATACAAACGTCTGATTCTTCAATTGTTTTAACTGAACGTAGAACAGAATAATACTCTAAATCTTCCGTCACTTTTGCTTTTTTACGAATTCCAGCTGTATCAACTAACATAAAATCGAAACCAAAAGCTTTATATCTTGTATTAATTGAATCTCTAGTAGTTCCTGAAATATCAGTTACGATGTTTCTAACCTCACCAGTCAATGCGTTTACCAAAGAAGATTTTCCAACATTTGGTTTTCCAACGATGGCAATTCTTGGTAATTCATCTTTTTCACGAACTGAATGGTCTTCAATATCAAATTCCTTTACAACATCATCTAATAATTCACCTGTTCCTGAACCATTAGTTGCTGACATATCATATACATCACCTAATCCAAATTGATAGAATTCTGACGATAAACCGATTCTTCCAGTATTATCAACTTTGTTAGCAACAATAAAAACTTTCTTTTTAGCTTTACGAAGCATTTGAGCTACCGTTTCGTCTAAATCAACAATTCCTGTAGTTACATCTACCATGAACACAATTACATTTGCTTCTTCTATAGCAATCACAACTTGTTTACGAATTTCTTCTTCGAAAATATCATCAGAACCTTGGATATAACCACCAGTATCAATAACAGAAAATTGGTATCCATTCCATTCGCCTCGACCATACAATCTATCTCTAGTTACACCGCTTACTTCTTTGACAATCGCGTTTGTCGATTCTGTTAAACGATTAAATAAAGTAGATTTTCCTACGTTTGGTCTCCCTACAATTGCTATAATATTGTTCATTTATTCTTTATTCAATTTACAAATCAAAGAGTTTATTTTTTCAATTAAACATCAATAATCAGTTTTAATATCCGTATTTCTTTAATTTACTGTCTGAAATCCTCCAATCTTTATCCACTTTTACAAATGTTTCAAGGAAAACTTTCTGACCAACAAAAGGCTCAATTTCTTGTCTGGCTTCTCTACCAAT
This sequence comes from Chryseobacterium gleum, assembly GCA_945902775.1. GTDB lineage: Bacteria > Bacteroidota > Bacteroidia > Flavobacteriales_D > Crocinitomicaceae > CAIUKX01. The sequence continues at coordinate 5,418 of CAMDMY010000047.1, forward strand.
ACGCTTTAACATTTCACCGCCTTTTCCTATTATAATTCCTTTTTGAGAATCCCTTTCAACGATAATCAATGCTCTAATTCGAATTAAATCAGGTTCTTCTATATATTCTTCTACTTCAATGTGACAAGAATATGGAATTTCTTTTTGACAATGAATAAATATCTTTTCTCTTATTATTTCAGAAACGAAGAAGCGCATCGGTCTGTCTGAAACATCTTCTTTGTCATAATATGCTGGACTTTCAGGAGTCATTTTTAAAATACGTTCCCATAAAAGGTCGATATTGAATCCATGAAGTGCCGACATTAAATAAACATACGAATTTGGTAAACGTTCTTGCCAATATGTTATACGTTCTTCTATTTTCTCCTGTGTCCCTAAATCGATTTTATTGATCAACGTAATGACAGGGATTTCTAATTTTTGAATACGCGCCAACGTTTCAAGATGATTCATCTCATCTTCAAAAATATCAGTGATAAAAATTAAAATATCTGCATCTTGAATTGCTGAATTCACATACCCCATCATTGCATCGTGCATTTTATAGGCTGAATTAACAACACCAGGAGTATCTGAAAAAACAATTTGATAATCATCTTCATTCACAATCCCCAAGATTCTATGTCGAGTAGTTTGTGCTTTTGGAGTAACAATGGACAACTTTTGCCCCATTAATCGATTCATTAACGTTGATTTACCAACGTTAGGACTACCGACAATATTTACGAACCCTGCTTTATGGGACATTTGATTTGAATTTTGATTTACAAAGGTAATCATTATTTTAATAAGGGTAAGGTCTAGATTGAGGTTCTGAAAAAAATTAGATTAACGCATACACAACCTCAATCTAAACCTCAATTTAAACCTTAATTAAAAAAAATATTCATTTCAAAGCGTATTCATTTATGAAAATAGTAGGATTCTAAATCATTTAATATATTTTTGCCGAAAATTCAAAATATGGTAGACAGTGAGTTCAAATTAGTAGAGAAAGAAGAAGTTGCTTCGTTTCACTTTCCAGAAGAGGAAGTGTTAGTAAATGAAAGTGATAGGAAATTTCGTAAAAGCGAGTTAGAACGTGCAATTTCTTTAGGAAATATTGAGCATTTAAAAGTGAAAATTTACTTTGCCGATGATCAAAGTGAAAAATTAGTGAACACAACAATTTGGGCAATTACAGATAATGCCATTTTGTTGAAGAAAAATGTAGTAATACCTATTAGAAGAATAATTAAATTGGAAATATAAAATTAAAGTCATGGCCAAAAAGCGAGCAATTGTTAGTTATGATAAATTAACAGCAGAACAAAAAAAAGAAATTAACAAAGCATTTCCTGAAGGATATGGGACAAATATGACCCAAATCATTACTCCAAATGGAGAAACTTTAGATGCATTAATCTGGGAAACAGAAGAGATTATTTATTTAGTGAAAATTATCAGAAATAGCACTTCTACTTTTGAAGATGAGGATGAAGAAGATGAAGAAGACGATTTAGATGATTTAATCAAACCAGATGATTTAGACGAAGAAGACGAGGACGAGGACGAAGCTCCAAAGAAAAAATCTTCTAAAAACACTTCATATGATGATGATGAAGAGGGTGAAGATGATAGTGCTGAAGAAGACGAAGAAGAAGAGGATGAAGATTAATTCTCTATAACATAATTAAACAATAAAGGCTCTCAAAATTGAGAGCCTTTATTGTTTCTAAAAGTCTTGAATCTATTGTCTAACGTCTAAAAATCTATCGTCTATAGTCTGAATTAGTCGTTCAACTTCAAAATAGCCATAAACGCATCTTGCGGAATTTCTACACTACCAATTTGACGCATTCTTTTCTTCCCTTCTTTTTGTTTTTCTAACAACTTACGTTTACGAGAAATATCTCCTCCATAACATTTTGCCGTTACATCTTTACGCAATGCTTTAATTGTTTCACGAGCTATAATTTTCGCTCCAATTGCTGCTTGAATTGGAATTTCAAATTGTTGTCTTGGTATCAATTCTTTTAATTTAGTACATAATTTTTTTCCTAAATTATATGCGTTACTTCTATGAACCAAAGCAGACAAAGCATCAATCTGCTCAGCATTTAGAAGAATATCCATTTTAATTAAATCTGATTCTTTGTATCCAATTGGATGGTAATCAAACGAAGCATAACCTCTTGAAACTGATTTCAAACGATCGTAAAAATCAAATACAATTTCCGCCAAGGGCATTTCAAATGTCAATTCAACTCTATCTTGCGTTAAATAAACTTGATTTCTCATTTCCCCACGTTTCTCAATACACAGAGTCATGATTTGACCAACGTATTCCGATTTTGTAATTACGGAAGCTTTAATGTATGGTTCTTCAATACGATCCATTCCAGAAGGATCGGGTAATTCGGAAGGATTGTTTACGATAAACGCAGTATTGGGAGTTTTCTTTCTATAAGCATAATAAGATACGTTAGGTACAGTTGTAATAACGGTCATATTGAACTCACGTTCTAAACGTTCTTGAATAATTTCCATGTGTAACATTCCCAAGAATCCGCAACGGAAACCAAAACCTAATGCTGCTGAAGATTCAGGCTCAAAAACCAAAGAAGAGTCGTTCAACTGTAATTTTTCCATTGAATATCTTAACTCCTCATAATCTTCCGTATCAACAGGGTAAATACCAGCAAATACCATTGGCTTTACATCTTCGAAACCTTTAATTGATTCTAAACATGGATTATCAGATAATGTAATTGTATCACCTACTTTTACTTCATTTGCCGCTTTGATTCCTGAAATAATATACCCAACATCTCCTGCTTTCACTTCATTTTTAGGAAATAATGAAGGGTTGATTTTCAAAATTCCAATTTCATCGGCATGATAATCTCTTCCCGTATTAAAGAATCTTATTTTATCTCCTTTTTTTAACACACCGTTTCTAACTCTGAAATAAGCGATAATTCCTCTAAATGGGTTAAACACGGAGTCAAAAATCATCGCTTGTAGTGGCGCGGTCTCGTCTCCTTTAGGAGCCGGAACTCTGTTGATAATAGCATCTAAAATCAAATCTACTCCCAAACCAGTTTTACCAGAAGCTTGGATAATATCTTCCATTTTACAACCTAACAATTCAATTATTTGATCGGAAACTTCTTCAGGGTTTGCCCCAGGAAGATCCATTTTATTTAAAATTGGAATAATCTCTAAATCGTGTTCGATTGCTAAATATAAATTAGAAATCGTTTGTGCTTCAATACCTTGAGATGCATCTACAATTAATAACGCTCCTTCACAAGCTGCAATCGAACGAGAAACTTCATAAGAAAAATCTACGTGTCCTGGAGTGTCAATCAAGTTCAGTTTATATTGCTGACCATCATGTTTGTAGTCCATTTGAATTGCGTGACTCTTTATCGTAATTCCTCTTTCGCGCTCTATATCCATATCGTCAAGCGCTTGCGCCTGCATTTCACGGTCCGAAATTGTACCTGTAGTTTGTAATAAACGGTCGGCTAAAGTACTCTTACCGTGGTCAATATGTGCAATAATGCAAAAATTACGAATATTCTTCATAGGAACTTACAACAATTATTTTCGTCAAATTTTATCAAACGAAGAACAAAAATACGGAAAAAAATGTTTGTTTTAGATATTAGATTGATAGACAATAGACCTTAGACAAAAGATTTTATACAAAAACAGAGTCAAACCAATAAGTAATGACGCGATTTTAAAGTTAATAAATGCATCCTATATATCCGTCTACTATCTAAAGTCTAAAAATCTAACGTCTATTTCATCTAAAAAATTAACAATTGATAACCGATTTTTCGTTTAATCAGTTGAACCTTCGAACAATTATTTCTATTTTCGCGTTCGATGAGCGAAAAAATAGAAAAATATAATAAAAAAGGTGTCCGTACAAGCTACGTTTCTACTGTTATTGGAATTTCTTTGGTTTTGTTTATGGTTGGACTTGTAATCGGAGGGATTTTAGGACTTGAAAACGTTCAAAAACAAGCCAAAGAAAGTTTGCAAGTTGATTTGTTTTTTAAATCAGAATTGAACGATGCTGACATTAAACAAATTGAACAAGAACTAAAAACGTGGGAACAATTCTCAGATGTATATTTTGTTTCTCCTCAACGTGCTGCTGAAGAATTTAGCACAGAAGACCAAGAAGGGCATCAAATTTTATCTATTCTTGAAGGAGAAAATCCATTGCCTGCTACAATCGGCTTTAAACCGAAAGCAGAATATGCTACTAAAGAAGGAATGAAAAAAATTAAATTCGAACTTTTTAAAGCATACCCTGAAGAAATTGATGAAGTTAGTTACGAGGAATCAAGTGTAAATTCAGTAAACCTTGGATTCAAACAATTTGTATTTCTTTTTGGAGTAGTTGCTCTATTATTAGTAATTGTTGCTGTTGCAATGATAAATAATACAATTCGCTTGGCGCTTTACTCTAAACGATTCACTATCAAAACAATGCAGCTGGTTGGGGCTACTCACGCTTACATTCGAAAACCATTTTTAATTCAATCAATTTTTCAAGGAATTGTTTCTGCTGTAATTGGAACAGGACTTTTAATGACGCTTTTCTTTGCATTAAACAATGTGCTCGAATCAATTGAGATTAGTTTTGACTTAGGTAGTTTAATCATTTTATTTAGCACTATTCTAGCAATAGGAATTGTCATCACTTTCGTTTCAACTTGGTTTGCATTGAATAAATTCTTACGAATGAAATTGGATGACTTATATTAAAAGTTGATGTTGAGATTTAGATTGAGATTTAGATTGAGATTGAAAAATTAAAAGATATTAAAGAAATTATGGAAAATAAAAAAGAATCAAATACTTATCAACCCGTAAGTAAAAAACAATTATTTGCTTTTCAACCGGAAAATTACCGTTTGTTGTTAATCGGATTAGGAATCAATATCTTAGGCTTTATCTTAATGATTGGAGGAGGAACTTCTGACCCTCAAAAATTTGATGCAAATGAGTTATTTAGTAGTGTTCGTATAACACTTTCTCCTGCTCTTATTATTGCAGGATATGTGGTAATTCTTTATTCAATTATGAGAAAGAAAAAACCGACAACGCAAGAAAATAATTAATACTTCCTATGAATTTTATTGAAGCTATCATTTTAGCAGTTATCGAAGGATTAACTGAATTTTTACCTATTTCATCAACCGGTCACATGATTATTGGTTCCTCTTTTATGGGAATGGAATCGACTAACTTTTCAAAATTGTTTATGATTGCGATTCAATTAGGGGCAATTTTATCGGTTGTTGTTTTGTACTTCAAACGCTTTTTTAAATCAATTGATTTTTATGTAAAATTAGTTGTGGCTTTTATTCCTGCCGCTGTATTTGGCTTATTACTAGGTGATTATATAGATAGTCTGTTAGAAAATGTTACAGGCGTTGCTATTTCATTATTAGTGGGAGGTATCATTTTACTTTACGTTGATAAATGGTTCAATCGACCATCCTATCAAGAGGAAGAAAATATAAATTATTTGACCGCTTTAAAAATTGGTTTATTTCAGTGTATAGCAATGATTCCAGGGGTTTCTCGATCTGGAGCTACAATTGTTGGTGGTATGAGTCAAAAATTAAGTAGAAAATTAGCGGCAGAATTTTCATTCTTTCTTGCTGTGCCAACTATGTTCGCAGCTACTGCTAAAAAATTATATGATTTCTTTAAAGATGGGCATACTATTACAGATGAGGAAGTTAAATTACTTGTAGTTGGGAACATGGTCGCTTTTATTGTTGCATTAATAGCAATTAAAAGTTTCATTGGTTTCTTAAACAAACATGGATTTAAAATTTTTGGTTATTACCGTATTGCACTAGGAATCATTCTTTTAGTTTTAATAATGAGTGGTTATAAGCTTGAAATTGTATAATTAATGGAAGACATTCAAGTTTTTGCAGAAGGAAGTACCATAATTGTTGACAAACCATATACTTGGACTTCTTTCGACGTTGTAAATAAAATTCGTTGGAATTTAAAACAAGCTTTAGGTGTTAAGAAAATTAAAGTCGGTCACGCTGGTACTTTAGACCCTTTAGCTACTGGACTTCTCATTCTTTGCATTGGAAAAAACACTAAACTCATCGATGAATTAATGATCGGTGAAAAGACGTATACCGGAACAATATTATTAGGAAAAACAACTCCATCTTACGATTTAGAAACTGAATACAATGAAGAGTTTCCAATAAATCATATCACACCAGAACTAATTGAAGACATTCGTAAATCATTTATAGGTGAACAACAACAAGTACCTCCTATTTTCTCTGCAAAGCAAGTAGATGGAAAGCGCGCTTACGATTTAGCGAGAGCAGGTAAAGAGGTAGTTTTAAAATCAAATACCATTACAATTTCCGACTTTAAAGTAAACTTAGAAAGGTTTCCAGAAGTTGATTTTGAAATCTCTTGTTCCAAAGGAACTTATATTAGATCAATAGCTTATGATTTTGGAAAAGCCTTACAATCAGGAGGTTGTTTAACAGCTTTAAGAAGAACGAAATCAGGTGATTTATCCATCGAAAATGCCAAATCAGTTGATGATTGGATTTTAGAAATAAGAGGGCCGCAAGCAAATTGAAAATTTATAATGAGGAATTGAAAATCCGATTCTTTTAAAAATTAGAGTTAAAATTATTTTGAGGTGCTGGTATTAAATTACTAATGAAATCCTTTATGGATAAAAAAGTAATTCTCTATGTTTTTTATTGTATAATTTCCATTTTATTCCAATTAGCTTTTGACAAATTTTATTCCATTTTCATAATTATCTAGATTTATTTATATCCTATTATACTATTAATTCACATTGTGAGGATTGAATTGGAATGTGACTTCAGCACATTCAAATATAATATTTCCATACAAATCGGCTTTAGCCAAAACCTATAAATACTGAATTAAAACTAGAGAATGCTATTCTTAAAATAAAATGATAGTAACTATTATTTTGGCTAAAGCCGATTCATTTGATTTTTTTTACCTCCAGCTAAAGCTAGAGGCATTTTAAATGAATGGCTATTAATTAACGGAAAATGAGCTTGTCGAAGTTGAAGTTGAAGTTTAAATCAATCAAAAATCCCACATTCATTGATAATAAATATACTTCAAATACAATTAGTATAAATTTAATTCCGATGTATACCAAAGTAAAAAAATATCAATTTAACAACTCAAGCACCTCAAAATAAAATAATCCCAAAAATCATCACTCTATCTTTTTATCAAAAACAGTTTCTTAACTTCGTGGTATAAACTATTCGTGAATGTTGCGTTTTTTTTTACTAGTTTTTTTATTCCTCTTTTCTACTGGTATTTTAAGTAGTCAGGTGACTAGTAATGGAAAATCATCTACTTTTCATTTCAAAGCACATCCAAATCAAAAGTTTGGCTTCGATGATTTTGAATATGAAGAATGGGCTTCCGATTATCACCCATTCAAATCAGAGGGTTTTTATCCTATTTACAGCGCTCATAAATCTGTCAGTCCCAAAGAAAGGGATAGAGTTTTACTAATTTACAAAGGAAGTAAAAAAGGTTACAAGAAAAATTTGACAATTACCATAAGAAATCAAAATGTAGCCTTTACAAAACTAGATGATTCAACATTCACAGTTAATTTACCTCCTAAAGAATCGGATTATGTTGTAAAAGCAAGATGGAAAAATGAAATTGTAGCGAAACTTTTTGTTCAAGTAAAAAAACAGATCAGAGAAAGAATAGTAATTGTCCCATTAAACGATTTTCAATTTTCTCAAAAAAATATTGCAGAAAAAATCAATACTATTTACCAACAAGCGAATATCCAATTTGATCTCGAAATTAGTAAACCTTTTATCTCGAAAGTTTTCGAGCCACAAACTCTATTCAGTACACCATTGAATCATCACAATGAATACTCGGGACAAATGAGATTATTACGAGATTTGTATTTCGAAGCCAATCCCAAAATAGATAAAAACGCCTATTTCATTTTTGTTATAAATGGTTTTACCGATTCATTAATGAATGGTTTCATGGTAAAAAACAAATCTATCGGATTTATAAAAAACCTACAAAACATCGATACATTCTCAATCCATCTTGCCCAAAATCTAGGTTTTGGAGCTGGTTCATTTGATTTCTCGTGGGAGAAAAAAGGTCCAGAAATGGGTAGCACAAGTAATTTAATGGATTCAACTTTTGGAACGCACCTTGCTTTTTTTCAATGGAATAGCTTACATAAAATGCCCAATTATTATTCGAGTTACGACAACGAAGAAAATATTAAAACAAATAACGGTACGGTTGCCTATTATTTTTGGGAGGAAAACAAAAAAGGAAATATCTATTTCAAAAACAATTCAGTTTTAGAAGCTATTAAACGCCCCTATAAATACAATTTTCTGTCTTATCGGTTTAAGGTAAAGTACCTTATTCTTAGACCATTTTACAAATTGGGAAGTTATTTTGTATCCATATTAGATCTTATTTTAATAGCAATTATTCTATTTTTACTATGGTTTATTAGAAGAAAATTAAAACAATTTTGGGATCGAAAAAAATGGCGATTTAAAATCATTCGTCGCATTTTATTTTTCTCTATTCTTTGCTTTATTGCTTTTGAAACTTATGAAAACTATTGGTTAACAAACCGAATTCTTTACTATTTCAAACAAATTTCAGGTCCATTAAAAGAATTAAACAAACTTGCCTATGTAAAAGCGCAAGAGCAATTAGTTAAAGATGAAAATATTTTACATCAAGAAGTCCCAACAGTATGTTCAGAAATCTTGATTAAACGAAAAACATCGTGGTATGTAAAAAAGCGTTCAAAAGTGTTGTATTTCAATGTTACTGTTGACCAAAATGATAAAATTGAAAAAATAAGATATGATTTAAGTAGTGATTCAATTCACTTAAAAACAATTAATTACCATAAAAAGGCTTCTAGTCATTACCTAATTTTCACATATAAAAAAGCAGGAGATAAAATTGAACGACAAGAAATATACAATCATTTAGGTAATGAAATAAGTTCGAAAATCCAAAATGAAGATATACCGAAACGAATTTTGGTATTTGTAAACGGTTACCGACCAACCTCAATAGGAAGGACATTTGAGGAAAACTTTAGTGATGTACAAAATAATGGATTTGAATACTCAAATTCAAAGAATTACATCTATGATTTCGATCGGTTCGATTATTGGCGACCTTGGAGAGAGATTAATTTATTGTTTCAAAAAAGATTAAATCCAAGCGAAACCTATTACGCAGATGGGCATTTTTCGGTAGAAACATCAAATTATCGTTCACTTTTCAATTTTTCAAGTATATCTTCATTATATCCAAAACGTTGTAGAAATTCAAAAAAACATACCTGCCATAAAATCCAAGATGCAACAATAAAACAATTCATTTTCAATCAATCAAAAACAATTAACCAATTGAAAATGAGACCAAATAAAAAAGGATTTAACTTAAGAAAATACAAAGGTAGAATTGCAGGTAGAAATCTTTTACAAATTATAAATGAAATACCCGATTATTCTAAAAATGACACACTATTTGTTATAGCACACAGTATGGGATTTGCTTATTCTCAAGGAATTGTAGAAGAATTAAGAGAGAAAATTAATTTTGGAGGATATTACATCATCGCTCCTGAAAATGGTGAAAGTGGAAAAATTAATATGCAAGAATGGAAACAAGTATGGCAATACGGAAGTAATTTTGACCAGTCTAAACACGATGCCCCTTGTTTACAAGATGGTATTGCTCCTCAAAAAACAATTCCTGGTCTGCCAATTAATAATCGAATTTTCATACCTGAAAGTCTGTACCGATGCAAAGGGTATTTTGACTCACATTTCATAGGATATTACACTTGGGTTTTGGATATAAAAAAGGAGAATCCTGGTTATATATTAAGGAAATAGTTCGATTTTAAATTTTCGACATTATTTTTCTTTTTCAAATGCCCTTGAAAGGGCTTAATACATAAACATAGGGTGAAGCCCCTATGAAATATAAAAATCAATAGCCCTGAAAGGGTAAAATAACATGTGGGATACATAATATTCGTCGTTTCCTAAAAAAGTAATCGGTAACTAGTAAATACATCATATTCATCCCTTACAGGGCTATAACATTCAGTAGCTATTAATTCGATGGGCTTCACCCATCGTTTTTAGATTTAACCTTTTCAGGGTTTTGTATTTCTAGACTTTTATCTAAGTTTTTACAACAAAGTTTAAAGCATAATATCTTAAAATAATAATAACCCTAACTTTCCGAAAATATCCAATAATATTTTATAACTTTGCACTCTTTTTGAATATTTTTTTACACGTAATATATCCAGTTTTATGACAAAAATGAAACTTTCAGAGTTTAGTTTTGACCTACCAGAAGAACTTATTGCAGAATACCCAACAGAAAACCGTGACGAATCAAAGTTGATGGTAATACACCGTGATACAGGTAAAATCGAGCACAGATTATTCAAAGACATCATCAATTATTTCAATGAAGGTGATGTAATGATTCGTAATAACACGAAAGTTTTCCCTGCTCGTATGTACGGAAACAAGGAAAAAACGGGTGCTAAAATTGAAGTTTTCTTACTTCGTGAGTTAAACAGAGAAAGTTTATTGTGGGATGTATTAGTTGACCCAGCAAGAAAAATTCGTATCGGTAATAAATTATATTTCGGTGAAGATGATTCTTTAGTAGCAGAGGTTATTGATAACACAACATCAAGAGGAAGAACATTACGTTTCTTATTTGATGGTTCTTACGAAGAATTCAAAGCGAAAATAACTGAACTAGGAGAAACTCCAATACCAAAATACATCAAACGTGAAGTTGAAGCTTCTGATGAAGAAAGATACCAAACAATTTTTGCATCTGAAGAAGGAGCAGTAGCAGCACCAACAGCTGGCTTACATTTCTCTCGTCAATTATTAAAGAGATTAGAATTAAAGGGTGTGAATTTCGCTGAAGTAACGCTTCATATTGGATTAGGTACTTTCCGCCCAGTTGAAGTAGAAGACTTAACAAAACACAAAATGGATTCTGAACAAATGAGAATTTCTCCAGAATCTGCAAAAATTGTTAACGATGCAAAACGTGCTAAAAAACGTGTATGTGCAATCGGAACAACGTGTATGAGAGCAATTGAAACTTCTGTTTCTACAGATGGAATGCTAAATCCGTATGATGGATGGACAAATAAATTCATTTTTCCTCCATATGATTTTAGTATTGCTGATTGTATGGTTACAAATTTCCACACACCATTATCAACATTGTTAATGATGATTTCTTCATTCTGTGGTCACGATTTAATGGTTGAAGCATACAAACAAGCTGTAGAAGAGAAATATAGATTCTATTCTTATGGAGATGCTATGTTGATTTTATAAGGTTAAGATTTAGACTAAGGTTGAGGTTGAGGTTGAGATAGGAATTGAAACGAATACTGAGGTTGAGATTTAATGTATTAAAAAGAGGCTGTCATATTATGACACCTCTTTTTTTTATCCAATTTTTACGATAAATAAAGTTCAAGAATCACAATCAAACATTCATCATCAAAAATTCAACATCACTTAGCGCATTCATCAATAATTAATTGATTATATTTGTATTGAATTATTATATCATTATGTCAGCAGGAGCTAAAATAAAATCATATATTCTATTTACAAAATTTCGTCTATCTGCATTAGTCATTATATCAGCACTTTCAGGATATTTATTTGCTAATGGTCATGATAATTATGAAATATTCTTACTTCTAGTAGGGGGATTTTTAGTAACTGCTGCTTCAAATGGATCCAATCAAATTTGGGAACGTGATTTAGACAAATTAATGAAACGTACCGAGAAACGACCTTTACCAGAAGGAAATATGTCGTTAACAGAAGCTTATCTGATTGTGATAATTAGCTTAGTGTTAGGTACGTTCATGCTTTATCAAATCAACTTATATTCAGCATTATTAGGTTTGTGTGCCTATATCTCATATGTTTTCTTGTATACTCCTTTGAAAAGAGTTACTCCATGGGCAGTTTTTGTTGGTGCTTTTCCAGGTGCGATTCCACCAATGTTAGGTGCTGTTGCTGCCTCTGGAAAATTTGATGTAGTGGCTGGAGTTTTATTTTTTGTTCAATTCATTTGGCAATTCCCTCATTTCTGGGCAATTGCGTGGGTAGTTTTTGATGATTATAAAGCAGGTGGATTTGCATTACTTCCATCTAAACTTGGGAAATCTAAAAATTCAGCTTTTCAAATAGCTATTTATTCATTTGTATTAATTCCTTTCAGTCTTTTACCTTGGTTATTAGGTTGGACAGGTGTTACATCTTTAATAATTGCAACAATAATTGGATTATTATTCTTCTTGCAATCTTATAAATTATTAATGACGTGTGACGATAAAGATGCACGAAAATTAATGTTTGCCTCCTTTTTCTATCTACCAATCATTCAATTTTTATACGTTTTTGATAAAATAGAAGGCGCCATTCCAAAATATTAAAAGTATGAGAAAGGATTTTAACGAAGAACTTGCTCCTGATGTAAAGGAGAAAATGAAAAAAAACCTAGTTTACATTGGAATTTTCAGTGTATTTATGGTATTCGCTGGATTAACTTCTGGCTACATTGTTTCAATGGGTGATTCATTTTGGGTAAAATTTCCATTCCCATCAGCATTTTGGATCAGTACAGTAATCATTGTTTTAAGTAGTTTATTTGTACAACTGGCGATTACTTTTTCAAAAAAAGGAAAACACAGCTTATCTAAACTTTTTGTCGTTTTGACTTTTGTATTCGGAAGTTTATTTGTTTACTTTCAATTCAAAGGGTATGGACAATTAAATGAAAACGGAAGTCACTTAAGAGGTGACTTAATGGTAGTTGAAGGTCGTTACGGAAGTGCTGGAGACGAAGGACGTTATTACGGCTATTACGAAATCAAATACAACGGAAAATTCATTGGAATTGATGGAAACGATTACTTATTGAATGGTAAGAAAATGTCTGAACAAGATTTTTCTAAAGTTCAAAATTTCGTATCACAATTTGAAAACATCGAATTTAAGAAAGTACTTGTGGTAAATAAAAATTACGGGAAGGAATTCACACTTTATTACAAACAACAACCGGTTGATTTAATCAATGGAAAATTATCTTTATCAGATAGTACAGAATTAGAATTTGTAGATTTATCAAGATTACAAAGTTTAGCTATTAACATCAGAGATGGGAGAGGAGATTTCTTCATGAAAGGAAAATTAGGGAAAGACTTTCACGTTTACTTTAAAGGAAAAGAACTAGACTACAAAAATAGAGAATGGCAATACAAAGGAAAAGTATTGGATGATTATCTTCAAACTAAACCTTTGGAATCTCCAGATACAGCTTCATCTTATCTTTGGTTAATTACATTCTTACATTTATTACATATTATTTTCACTTTATTTTATATGGGAAAAATGACAATCTTCTCATTATCAGGCAAATTTGAAAGAGAAGGGGTTTTAAGTTTAAAATTAGGCGCAATATTCTGGCACTTTTTAGGAGCACTTTGGATTTATCTATTCTTCTTTTTACTTTATATTCACTAATCAATCTTAATTAGATTAATTATAAATTACTCACAAAACATTGTTTTTTAATTAATTACAAAAAATAAAAACGATTTAAGATCAAAAATTATAAAAAACAAGTAATTTTTATCAGTACAATTATTATATTTTTTACTTTTTATTCATTAAACTTGCACAAAATTTATTAAAATGGCTGAACACGCTGCAAAACAAATTGACACTAAAGCTTTATGGGGTGGGAAAATTTCTCCATTCAGTACTAGTTACGGAAAATTAATGATGTGGTTCTTTCTTGTGTCTGATGCATTGACATTTGGAGGTTTACTTATCTCATACGGATTTACTCGTTTCAATGTTCAAGAGGCTTGGCCTATTGGTGAGGAAACTTTTAATTCGTTACCATTCTTAGGTCACGGTTATCCGTTGATTTATGTTGCATTAATGACTTTCATTTTGATCGTATCATCAGTTACGATGGTATTAGCTGTTGAGGCAGGTCATAGAATGGACAAAAAAGGTGTTACTAAATGGCTTATCGCAACAATCATCGGAGGATTTTTCTTCGTTGGTTCTCAAGCTTGGGAATGGAGTCACTTCATCCACGGTTCAGAATTTGGTAAAGTTGAATTAGCAGATGGATCTCAAGCGATTGTTAAAGGTCACTTTGGTGAATTAACAAGTTTCACTGTAACAGAGGCTGGAAAACACCACAAAAAAGGCGAAAAAATCGAAGAAGATTTGGTGCATCAATACCAACATGCAGTTGAAAAAGGTCACATCGAAAATGGATTCATTACTTTACATGATGGAACAGTTGCGAAAGTGAACAAAGATGCCGATCATGATATGATTTTGGTTATCAAAAAAAATGGTAAAACACACAAAATTGGTGATAGAATCGAAGGAGCTGAAGCTAGTAAATTATATTATGAGTCAATCAACTCAGGAGATGCACACAAAGTAATTTATGGTGCTAATTTAAAACAAAATGAATATGGTCCACAACAATATGGGCATTACTTCTTCTTTATAACTGGATTCCACGGTTTCCACGTATTCTCTGGAGTTTGTTTCAATATCATCATTTTATTAGGTGTAATGAAAGGAACTTACCAAAAAAGAGGTCATTATGAAATGGTTGAAAAAACTGGTTTATACTGGCACTTTGTCGATTTAGTTTGGGTATTTGTATTTACATTCTTCTATCTTGTTTAATTAATTTAAAAAAAATCTATCATGGAAAGAGATGATATCATTGAATATTCTTTAGACACGCACCATAGCGAAGAAGAAGGAGCACAAAAACGTAAAGCAATTTGGAAAGTAACTGCTTTGTTGACCTTGATTACAATAGTAGAGGTAGCTTTAGGATCAATAATAAAACAACATAGCCCAAGTTGGCCAGTAGTTAAAATTTTATTTATTATTTTAACTTTAGTAAAAGCAGGATATATTGTGTTGTCATTTATGCACTTAGGGCATGAAAGAAAATCATTGAAAATGGTAATCTTAGTTCCATATATCATATTCATAATTTATTTAATTTTCATCGCTTTAACAGAATCAACAGCAGTTGGAGAAGCTTGGGAAAAATACGGAGTTTAAAAAAACATTCTAGTAATGGCAAATAAAAATAATGCCGGTAAGAGTAAAATAGTAGCGATACTTATTTTAGTTTTACCGGCTTTTTTGTTGGTTTTCTTATCAACAAGAGGGTGCGATCATAAGTTTCAAGAATTACCAGATTACGGTAAAGCAATTGATTATACATTTACCGATGGTTTAGGTAAAACGTATACATCAAAAGATTTCAAAGATCAAGTTGTAATAGTAACAACTTTACAGAAAACCTGTCCTGATAGTTGCGCGATTTCAATGTGGCATTTAGATCAAGCGATTTACCAACACATTCGTAAAAACAAAAAAAAATTAAAACAAGTAAAATTAATTTCTTTCGTTACTGATGGGTTTGGTAAACCTGTTGATGATGTAAGTGAATTAACAGAATCATTAAAAGATAATGTGGAAGGATATGATCCATCTATCTGGTTTTTAGTAAAAGGAGATGCTAAAAAAGTATACGATTTCAAGTACAACAAACAATCATTACTAAAAAAAGGAAACGAATTTTTTGGAGGTGAAGCCTACTTAGAGTTAATGTTACTTTTAGATAAAAAAAATCATTTGAGAATGGTGAACAGAGGAACGGAAGAAGGTACAATTAGACGAATGTATCAGCACGTTGCCTTACTTCAAAAACAATACGATAAAGCACGTAAAAAAGAATTACAGTCTAAAAAATGAAATTCCTAATTCCTTTCATTTTATTGCTCACATTGCTTTCTTGTAATCATTCAGAAAAGAAAGTAAGGGTTTTACCTTATGTTGGTAATTTCGACATTGTTTACTCTATGGTAAATGGTAAAGAAGTAGCCGATACGGTTTATCCTAAAATGATAGATTTTAGTTATTTCAATCAAGATTCGTTAGTTGTAAAATCATCTGATATGAAAGGGAAAATTTGGATAGCAGATTTCTTTTTCACAAGTTGTCCAACCATTTGCCCAAAGATGACTGAACAAATGAAACGATTAAATGGAATGACAAAAGACATAAATGAACATATTCAGTATATATCATTCTCTATCAATCCAAAATACGATACGCCTGAACAACTAAGAAAATACATTCAAGTTCATAAAATTAAAGCAAAAAACTGGCAATTTTTTACTGGAAACGAAGCTAGAACACACGATTTAGGAATCAACAATTTCCAAATATTTGCAGGTCAAGATGCTTCTGCAGCAGGAGGATACGCACACACAGGAGCTTTTGCTTTGGTTGATAAAGAAGGTTATGTAAGAGGTGTATACCTTGGGACTGATCCGAAAGAAGTTAATAAATTAGAAATAGATTTACGAAAATTATTAAAATATGAATACTCCATTAACTGATCCGAAAAAATTAAAAATAGCAAAAATTGCTATTTACACAGCTTCAATTGCTATTCCATTAGTTGTTGCAATTCTATTTGGTGTAAAAATTAAAAGTGTGAATTTGAATTTCTTTTTGTTTACTGTAACATTAGTAAATTCACAAGTTACATTGAAGATAGCAAATCTGCCTCAATTTTATGCAACTATTAATGGTATAACGGCTTTCTTTTTAATATTAGCATTATTTGCTATTAAAAGAAAGAACCAAGTAGCACACAGACGCTATATTCGCTTATCATTGTTATTGTCGTTGGTGTTTTTGGTCTGTTATGTTGCTTATCATATGACAAGTGACTCAACTCATTACGGTGGTGAACATCCAGGGTTATATTATTTCCTTTTAATTTCTCATATTATATTGAGTGTTGTGGTCGTTCCTATAGTATTATTTACCTATTTATTCGCTTGGCAAGGTAACTTCGAAAAACATAAAAAATGGACTCGTTTTGCTTGGCCTATATGGTTTTATGTAGCAGTTACTGGAGTGATTGTATATAAGATGATATCACCATATTATAATCCTATATAAACAAGGTGACCTTTTAGTAAAAGGTCTTTACGAAATGCTATCGCAATAAATTAAAGACAAATGATTAACTACAACCCTAAAAGCTGGATACATATGATATTCGCTCTTCAAAAGAGTGATACATTGAGGATGCTTTGGAAAGAAATTCTGTATATTGGAGCATTTACACTATTTATTACGTTTGTAGTTCTTCATTTTTTTCCAACTGCTGTTATACTTGAGAAACTAATATCGGTATATTCTCTTGTCGGATTCGTTATCTCCCTTTTATTAATTTTTAGAACCAATACCGCCTATGATAGATGGTGGGAAGGAAGAAAAAAATGGGGAGAAATGGTCAATGACACACGTAATTTATCTGTCAAAATAGCTTCAATTATTCAAGAAAAAGAGGATAGAGATTTCTTTATGAGAATGATTCCCAACTTTGTTTTTTCAGCAAAAGAACATTTAAGAAAAGGAGTGAAAATTAATGAATTAGAATTATTAGATAATGAACTTCAATCAATAAAAGAAAAAGTACATCAACCATTAGCAATTTCTCAATTAATCTACCAACGATTAATAAATATTAAAAAGAATGGAAAGATCTCTGAAGAAGAATTTATCATTTTAGATAAAAACTGCAATAAATTCATGGATAGTCTAGGTGCCTGCGAACGAATTAGAAACACCCCTATTCCCTTTTCTTACAGTCTTTTTATTAAGAAATTTATCTTTATTTACGTTACAACTTTACCCCTAGCTTTTGTAACCATATTTGGCTATTTCTCCGCTTTCATTGCAACTTTCATGTTTTATGTACTTGTAAGTATTGAAGTTTTAGCCGAAGAAATTGAAGATCCATTCGGTAAAGATGACAATGATTTACCAACAGATTTGTTGTGTGATCGAATTCGAAGTACTACTAAGGAGGTGTTTAAGTAATTCAAAAAAAAATTAAAATCCAACCATTGATTATCCTATTTTAATTTATTATATTCGATTATATACAATTTAAACTGAGATAATAAAATAAATCGAATTCTCATAGTGAAGACCTAAACAAAGAATCTATTTAAATATAATAGGACCTTGTAATTACTCAAATTAAAAATAAAACGATAAACATTTGATTATTTATCATAAAAATAAAATCAATTCCTATGAATAAAGTTTTAATTAAAGATCCTTCTACAATGACACTCGAAAAATTCATTCGACTTTTTG
>CAMDMY010000048.1 GCA_945902775.1 Chryseobacterium gleum
GGGCATGCCCTGTCCCTACATGAAAAATAAAATCAAATAACCTCATAAACATTCCCATCCTCAACTACTTCTACATTCTCAAAAATAGTTTTAGCCTCTGCTGAATGTTCATTTCCGTTTTCAAAACGTGCGCTTAAATGCCCTAATATAAGTCTTTTAGCATTTGCTTTTACAGCAATTTTAGCAGCGTCCATTGCACTAGAATGAAACGTTGCTTTAGCCCTAGCTCTATGAATTTCTGTAAAAGTTGCTTCGTGATACAATAAATCTACATTTTCTATGTGTGGAATTACGGATTCGTAATAAGCTGTGTCAGAGCAAAAAGCGTATGAGCGTGTTGAAGGAGGTGGGGTAGTATATTCTTCAAAATAATGTGTTACTCCATTTTCATCAACTACATTCTCTCCATTTTTAAATTTAGGAATGAAAGTCATTGAAAGTCCATCAGCTTTAAAAGCATCACCTAAAAGGGAATATTCTTTTTGTTTTTCCTTGATAATGAATCCATTCGTTGGAATTCGATGTTTCAAAGGGAAAGTATGAATTTCAATCAGTTTGTCTTCGAAAAGTAAACCTGGTGTTTTTCCATCTAAAGGGACAAATGTTAAACCGAAATCCAATCGTGCACCACCAATTTCCAATTGACTTTTAATAATTTCTTCTAAACCAACTGGTCCGTAAATAGTTATTCCAGAATCTCTTCCTAATAAATGCATTGTACTCAACAATCCAACTAGACCAAAAAAATGGTCGCCGTGTAAATGAGAGATTAAAATGTGAGAAATACGTTGAAATTTAACGCCGTATTTGCGCATTTGCATTTGAGTTCCTTCGCCACAATCAATAAGAATATGACGATTGTTGCACTCAATATATTGAGAAGTGGGGTTTCTAGAAAAAGTAGGTAATGCGGCTCCAGAGCCTAAAATGGTAACAGTGAAATTCACATTTCAATTACTTTGTTAGCATCCTCTTGCGTATCAGACAATAATAAAACTTTATCCAATTGAGCAATTTGAATCACCTTAAAAACACTTGGTTGAAGTCCGCAAAGAATAAATTTACCATTGGTGTCTTTGCATAAACGGTTTCCAGTTAAGATAGAACTTAGACCAGAAGAGTCACAATATTTGGTTGAAGTTAAATCTAAAATGATATTATTAACCCCTTTTTTATTCAATTCTAACAATTCATTTTTTAATTCCGTTGCGTTTACTGCTGTTAACTTTTCAGCATTGAACTTAATCACGGCACTAAGCTTGTTTTGTGTAGTTTGAAAATCCATTATTGTGTGTTTAAGACAAATATAATTAAAATTATTGACGTTCGATTTTTGAAGCCAATAAATATATTACCGCCATTCTTACCGCCACTCCATTTTCTACTTGTTGAAGTATTACAGATTGCTTAGAATCAGCTACATCACTAGTGATTTCAACTCCTCTATTAATCGGTCCAGGATGCATTACAATGATTTCTTTAGCAAGTGAATCTAAGATTTCTTTCGTCAATCCAAATTGCATTGAATATTCTCTTAACGAAGGGAAGTACTTAATATCTTGACGTTCCAATTGGATTCGAAGCATATTTGCTACATCACACCATTCAAGAGCAGCAATTAAATTATGTTCAACTTTTACTCCAAGTTCGTGTATGTATTTAGGAATTAATGTAGTTGGTCCGCAAACCATTACTTCAGCACCTAATTTTTGTAAGCAATAAATATTTGAAAGCGCAACACGTGAATGTAAAATATCACCCACAATAACTACTTTTTTACCTTCAACAGATCCTAAACGTTCACGAATAGAATAAGCGTCTAATAAAGCTTGTGTTGGGTGTTCGTGTGTTCCGTCACCCGCGTTAACTACTTTAGCGTTAATGCGTTCTGATAAAAACTTAGCAGCTCCTGGATTTGGGTGTCTCATCACAACCATATCCACTTTCATTGCCAGTATGTTGTTTACAGTATCAATTAAAGTTTCTCCTTTTTTCACAGAACTACTTGAAGCACTGAAATTGATAACATCGGCAGAAAGTCTTTTTTCAGCAAGTTCAAAAGATAAGCGCGTTCTTGTTGAATTTTCAAAAAATAAATTAGCGATAGTAATGTCTCTCAAAGAGGGAACTTTTTTAATTGGTCGATTGATGACGTCTTTAAAACTATCTGCTGTTTTGAATATCAATTCAATATCTTGACGTGTAAGGTCTTTTATTCCGGTAAGGTGTTCGACGCTTAAATTATCCATTGTTTTCCGGTGTATACAATACTATTTTATCTTCTCCTTCAATTTCTTTCCATTCAACTGACACACGTTCAGAAATAAGCGTGTCAACTGTAGCTCCAATATAGTCGGCTTGAATTGGTAAGTCTCTTCTAAATCTTCTATCAATTAAAGTTAGAAGCTCAACTTTTTGTGGTCGTCCGTATGCTAAAAGTGCATCCAAACCAGAACGAATTGTTCTACCTGTATATAAAACATCATCCACTAAGACTACCTTTTTATTTTCAATAACGAAATCAATATTGGTTGTACTTGGAATAATTGGTTTTTCTCTTCTTCTAAAATCGTCTCGGTAAAATGTAATATCCAGATTCCCACAAACAATTTCTTTTTGAAGAATTGTTTCTAATTGAGCTTTTAAACGTGTAACTACATTAATTCCACGAGGTTGTAAGCCAATTAAAACAGTATTTGAAAAATCGTTATGAGATTCGATGAGTTCATAGCAAAGACGATTTAGGGTCAGTTCAAAATGTCTTGTATTAAGAATGATTTGCTTTTCCATCGAGACAAATATAAATAAAATAGACTAAAAAGACAATAGGCTAAAAGATAAAAGACTGATTTTTTACCACAGAGTTTAAATTGAGTACATTACTGAGTTTCTCAGGGTTCTTTGTTTTAAAAAAAAACTTTGTGTGACACTGTGCTTAACTCCTGAAAAAATACTCTGTGGTTAAATATCAATACTAATATTCTCTAAAGCCAAAACTTTACGGATAACACCTTCAACAATGGAATCCGGACAAGATGCTCCAGAAGTAATAATAATTGTTTTAGTTTTTTCGGAATCTTCTAAAAATGAATCAAATTCAACGATTTTCTTTTCATGAATATTGAAAGATGAAATTGAATTTTTAGAATGTATACTATCTGCGGATTGAATGAAAAAGGTTTTAAATTTCGGTTCTAACAATTCAACTAAATGAGTAGTGTTAGAACTGTTATTTCCTCCGATTACAATCGCTAAATCGGCATCTTCTTTTAATAGTCCTAAAGTTGCTGATTGATTGTCATTTGTTGCATAACACAAAGTATCTCTTGTGTCAGCTATGTGATTTTTTATTTCTTCTTCACCATATTTCACTAGCATTGTTTGACGTAAGAAGTCAGTTATTTCTTGCGTTTCAGTCGCTAACATTGTAGTTTGGTTGATTACCCCGATTTTAGTTAAATCTTTTTCTGGATTAAAATCAGGAGAATATTTACCTTCAAAAATAGAGTAGAAGTCAGTGGGAGTCAATTTACCATTAATGACATCAGCCAATAATGCAGCTTCCTTTAAGTCCTTAATAACCAAAGCTGGAGCATTTTTCACACTATGAGAAAAAGTAGCTATTGTTTCTTCGTGACTATGTTTTCCGTGAATGATAATTGTATGGTCTTTCGTTCCTAAAGTTTCAGAACGATTCCAAACTTTTTCAACGAAGGGACAAGTTGTATTGTATTTAGCAACATTAACGCCAATGTCTGTAAGAATTTTTTCAATTTCAACAGTTGTTCCGAAAGCAGGAATAATTACCACATCATCTGATTGAATTTCTCCCCAAGGTATTAATTGATTGCCACTTGTATCTTGTATAAATTGTATTCCGTAACTTAATAGATCAGTATTTACATCTGGATTATGAATCATCTGACTCAATAAGAAAATACGTTTGTCTGGATTTTCTTGAATTGCTTTGTAAGAAATTTCAATCGCATTTTCAACTCCATAACAAAATCCAAAGTGACGAGCTATCAAGAATCTGATTTTACCAAAATCCAAAAGAGAAGGCGTGAAATCCTTTTTTCGAGGGTCTTCCAATTTACGTTTCGCTTTAACTTGACTAATTATTGGAGATTTGTAAAATTCTGGAATTTCAAATTGCTTCATTTTATAAGGATTTGTGTTCGCTTTGTACAAAAATACAAATACTCAATTAAAAACATCTTTTTTAATCTTCTTTGTTTTAACTTTGACGAATGATGTTTTTGAAACTTTTTTCATTTCTATTTCTGTCTTTCTTTCTTTTCTCTTGTTCAAATAACAAAAAGGAGGAAACGGTTGATTTAAGCGAAATCACATCAAGTTCAGAACGTTACAAAGAAGGGAAGTCAGAAGTAAAAAAAAAGAAGGAGAAAGAATTAAATTTCATCGACACTTTGGATGTTCGTTTTAAAGGGATATTAGATTCTTTAAAAATTAATGATTCAGTTGTTCGAAAATTAGATATTGTATTATTTCCTGATCGATTTGGAGCAAAATCAATTACAAAATTTTACTGGAAAGAAAAAAAGGATTCTATCAATTTATTAGATTGGGAGTTTTCAGATTCATTAAAAACTGAAAATGCATTTTACAATTGGATAGATTGTTTTGGAGAGAATTGTAAGTCAATTAAAATAGGTGATAAGATCAAAATTCAAAAACGAGGATTGTTAATCTTAGTCAATGATAGGCATTTATTAGTTGTAGATGCTAATTCGAAAATTGATTGTGAAAGCTGGATAAAATTAGTTGGAAGTCAGAAATTTGGAGACACTTGGAAATACATTGTTTACCAACCCCAAAAGGGAAAGTCGACCTGGATGAATTATAAAAACGAAGTATTAAAAGAACTAAATATAAAATTATGAATTTATTAAACAGAGGATTTATTACAATTACTCCTAAAAAAGCATTTTTTGATTGGTCAAATACAATCGATTCAGAAATTCAATTCACAATTGAAGATGAAGTTGAGCCAACAGTTTATTTAATAACGGAAGATTTTTTTGATGTTGAACCTTTAATCGAGCAACATTTTAAAAAAATCTTTAAAAATGAATTAACTGCAATTACAGAAGACGAAGAGTTGTGGCCCTCTGAAAGAAATATCGATGTGTTTTTAGAATGGTTTGATATTCAGCTAGGTTCAATGGTATTCGATTTAGAGAAAAGCAATATTGTAGGAGAAAAAATTTGACTTCAATTAAACCGTTGACTGAGGCACTCGAAGTCAACACTTTTCAATCAATCTAGAATTATAATATTCAATATTGTCTGAAACATCTTCAATTACCCATTCAGGTTTTGTAAACTGTTCATTTTCATTTGAAAGCTCAATTTCAGCGATTATTAGTCCATCTAGTTTTCCTTTAAAAACATCGACTTCCCAAAGGTGATTATCTACTTTAATTTCATATCTTAGTTTTGATAATGTTTTTTGAGCTAATGACGAAATCATCTGTTCGGCTTCTTCAAGTGGAATTTCGTATTCAAATTCAGAACGACTTATTCCAATTGTTTTGCCCTTGATTGTTAGAAAACCTTTTTTTCCTTTTATTCTAACACGAACAGTACAATCAGGATTTGTAGAAAGATAACTCTGAGCTATTTGTATCGGTTCAGGTTTTTCAATTTTGTTCCATTTTTCTAGAGCAACAGTAAATTTACGTTCTATTTCTTGCATCTTCTTTCGTTTTAATTGGTAAATATAGACAGTTTCTTACATTTGTAGAATGAATATTTTTCTAACATTTGATTACGAATTGTTTTTCGGTGAAAAAACCGGATCAGTCGATAAATGTATGATTGAGCCGACTGATAAATTACTTCAGATGGCTAGAAAATATTCAATTCCAATGACTTTTTTTGTGGACGTTGGGTATTTAATTCGATTGGAAACTGAAAGTGCAAAACATTTTAAATTAAAGTCAGATTTAACGAAGGTTAAGAATCAAATTACTGAAATAATTGAAAGTGGCTGTGACGTTCAATTACATATTCATCCACATTGGGAGCGATCTTATTATAATGGAGAACAATGGGTTATTGAAGTAAATGGTTGTTATAAATTAGCCGATTTTGAAGAAGAAGAATTGGTTCATATTGTCAGTTTTTATAAAGATTATTTAGAAGAAATAGCAAGAAAAAAAGTGCATACTTTTAGAGCAGGAGGATGGTGTATCCAACCTTTTGATCGATTAAAAGAGTTGTTTAAAGAAGTTGGGATAAAATACGATACAAGTGTTTTTGCAGGAGGTCATTTCGAATCACCACATTATAATTTTGATTTTAGATTAGCCCCTAAAAAGTCAGTTTATAGTTTTGAAAACGATGTTTGTGTAGAAGTTGAGAATGGAAGTTTCACAGAATATCCAATCTCTTCGCTAAATTATTCTCCTTTATTTTATTGGCGATTGTATATTTTAGGTCGATTATTTCCAAAACAACACAAAATGGTTGGTGATGGAATTTTTCTATCTCAACCTGGAAGGAAAAAATCAGTTTTAACGAATTTCACTTGGAACCACGTTAGTACAGATGGGTATTACGTAACGAAATTAGATAAAAGCCTGAAAAGTTTAACCAATAGTTCTCAAGCCAATATGGTCGTAATTGGCCATCCAAAAAGTTCAACCTTATTTTCTTTTAAGCTTTTAGATAAATTTATAAGAAAGAATTATATTTCTAATTCCTTTTTGAGTTTTAGAGATTTGATCTAATTCTCGATAGTTTTCATTAAATTTGAAATCTGTATTAATAGAACAATAACATTAATTCTGAAAAATGCTTTTACCTAAAAATAATACTCCTCGATGGATCATCATTTTAATTGATTTATTTTTATCTCTATCAGGTCTTTTCTTTGCTTATTTGATACGATTTGATTTAAAAGCAGACGCTTCATTAATAAAGGAAGAATGGGCGATTTTATCTAAATCTATTTTGATTTTTTTAATCGTCAAATTTGTTGTTTTTTATTTATTTAAGATTCATAAAGGGTTGGTTAGACATACATCTACCGAAGATTTAAGAAGAATTTTTTTCGCGTCAGTTTCTGCCTCAATCACTTTTTTAATTTTAGGATTTATTAGAAATTCTTTTTTTGACGGATACTATCTTTTTCCAATGTCAGTATTGTTAATGGAGTTCTTAGCTTCTTTTATTTTTACTAGTGGACTACGATTTGGTGTTAAATTATTTTATTTGGAATCTATAAAACCAAAAGTCCAAACCGAACGTGTTTTAATTTACGGTGCAGGAGTATCAGGATTAATAACGAAAAGAACGATTGAAAAAGATGTTCGATTATCTTATCAATTGGTTGGTTTTATTGATGATAATAAAAAGATGGATGGTTCAAGATTACAAGGAATGACTATTTATCATTCATCCAAATTAGAAAAGATTATTAAAGAAGAAGGAGTTACACAATTGATTTTAGCGATTCAAAATCCAAATGAGGGTAATAGTAAATGCATTGTTGATATTTGTTTAAATAATAATGTAGCTGTAAATAAAGTGCCCAATCCAAAAAGTTGGATTGATGGAGAGTTTACAACTAAACAAATTGCAAAAGTTAAAATTGAGGATTTGCTAGGAAGAAAACCAATCGTTTTAGATGAAGAAAAAATTTCTAACGAATTAAAAGGAAAGGTTATTTTAGTTACAGGTGCTGCTGGTTCCATTGGCAGTGGAATGGTTCTTCAAATTGCTAAATATGAACCTTCGGTTTTAATTTTATTAGATCAAGCAGAATCTCCATTATATGATTTACAAAATGAGTTATTATATAAATTCCCTAATTTTAAATTTGAAGTTGTAGTAGGTGATATTCGAAATGTGGAAAGAATGAAAAGGGTTTTTGATTATTTCAAGCCTCAATATGTTTTTCATGCTGCAGCTTATAAGCACGTTCCTTTAATGGAAAACAATCCTTCTGAAGCCATTTTTACAAATGTTAGAGGGACAAAAAATTTGGTTGATTTGTCCGTAATTTATAATGTGGAGAAATTTGTAATGATTTCTACTGATAAAGCTGTAAATCCTACAAATGTGATGGGCGCTTCAAAGCGAATTGCTGAAATCTATGCGCAGGCTGCAAATGAAAATTCAATAACAAAATTTGTGACAACACGTTTTGGAAATGTACTGGGTTCAAACGGTTCAGTAATACCATTGTTTCAACGACAAATTGAACAGGGCGGACCAATTACTTTAACGGATGAACGAATTACTCGTTTCTTTATGACTATTCCAGAAGCTTGTCAATTGGTCTTAGAAGCTGGTTCAATGGGTGAAGGTGGAGAAATTTTTGTGTTTGATATGGGTGAATCAGTTAAAATAATTGATTTAGCTAAGAAGATGATAAAACTGAGTGGATTAGAAATCGGAAAAGATATTGAAATTAAAATAACAGGTTTACGTCCAGGTGAAAAATTATATGAAGAATTATTAGCCGCTGAAGAAAATACATTACCAACTCACCATCCTCAAATTTTAAAAGCCAAAATAAGATCTGAAAAAGCAGATGTAATTTTGCAAATTGATCAATTAATAGGTCTTTTTGAGAGACAGCAAAATGACAATATCGTTTCTAAGATGAAGCAAATTGTCCCAGAATATATTAGTAATAATTCTGAATTCGAATTACTCGATAAAAAATGAGAAAATCTATCAAAATACAAGTTCGGTTTTCAGATTTAGATGTGATGGGACATGTAAACAATTCTGTTTATTTGAGTTATTTTGAAATGGCAAGAGTTGCTTTTTTTTCTCCTTTAATGGGAGAGAAATGGGATTGGAAGAAAAATGGTGTTCTTTTGAGAAAAAATGAAGTTGAGTATTTGTTTCCTGTTTTGTTACACGAAGAGCCAGAGATTACAATTTTAACGTCATCAATTGGGAATAAGAGTTTTACACTTGAATATGAATTAAAAGTAGGTGATAAACTCTGTACAACTGGAACTTCAGTCTTAGTTTGTTATGATGCCGAAAATAATAAAACGATTGAAGTGCCTCAAGAAATGAGAGCTGTTTTAGAGGGATTGAAAAGGAACGATTTTTGAATTAAGAATTTTAAAAATAGATAAAATGGTAAAATTTAACTTCATTATACTTTTTGTATTTGGAATTTTCGCTAGTTCTTTTAGTCAAATTGGACCTGTTAAAAAGAAAAATAATAGTTGTACTGAAAAAGGAGAACAAAGAAGAAAAAACATAAAGTACGCTGAATGGGAATGTGGTAAGAAGGCTGGAACAGTTGATTGTAATGAAAAATTATCATACAATCAAGACAACAATACTTTCTTAGCTGGAATGGATGGAACCCCTTATAACGGAAAGTGTGAAACTTGTCATAATAATGGCCTAATAGAAAGAACAGTTTCATTTGTCAATGGTAAAGAAGATGGAATTGATACAACTACTTATCAAACAGGTTGTATTCAGGTGATTAGGGCTCATATTCAAGGTGTAAGAAATGGCCAATGGATATACTATTATGATTCTACAGCTCAAATGGCGTGGGAGATGAATTATTTTATTGGACAACAGCATGGTAAAAGTATTTTCTTTACGAAAAATGGAGATACGACTCTTTACGAAAATTACAATAACGGATTATTACATGGTTTACAAAAAACATATCATCCGTATTTAAAATCTAAAATTCAAAAAGAAGTAAATTACACCAATGGATTTTTAGATGGTTCATATAAATCCTTTAACGAAAAGGGAATTGTTATCCAAGATTTGAATTATAAAATGGGTAAAAAGGAAGGAGAGTTTAAATACTTCTATGATGACGGAACCCTCTTAAGAACAGAGCATTGGAAATTAGATGTAAAAGAAGGTGAATTTAAAACATTCTATTACGGTGGTTTTGTTCAAGATCATGAAACATATAAAAAAGGAAGAAAAGAAGGAGTAGCTGAAGAATTTTATGCGGATAAAAAATTGAAACATAAAACTATCTTCAAAAAAGGAGAAATTATTGAAGAATATAAGTATGATGAGCATGGAAAGGAAACTTATTCTTTCGGAGCTCCAGAAGGAAAAGACGGTGAAAAAGAGGACGATGATGTGATGTCTGGTCAAAGTAAAGTAAAGAAAAAGAAAAAAAAGAAGTAATTTTTTAACTTGTTCGATTGTTGAAAGATATTTATTTATAAATTTGAAAAAAAAAACGTTATGTCAGATAATTTCTTCGAAGGTTCAACTGCCGCTGTAGCTACAATTTATACAGTGATTGTATTAGGAATATTAGCTTCACTTTTGATTTGGGGTTAATCTTAATTGTAAAGAATATTAGTCAATCCTGTTCATTCAAGAGCAGGATTTTTTTTTGACTTAAGAAAGGCGTCGTTTCTATAATCTTTAAGTCTTAACTCTTTTAAGTTTTAATAAAATGCCCTTTAATTCAATTTTTGCTTGGTTAATGAAAAAACGAATCCATCAAATAGATTTGTTTCGTAAATATCCAATCGAAGTACAAAATGAAATGTTGGAGAAGTTACTGAAGGCTGCTGTTAATACTGAATGGGGTAATAATTATCAATATTCAACATTAGTTACTTATGAGTTGTATAATCAAAATGTTCCATTGCAGGAGTATGAAGATATAAAGCCTTGGGTTGAAAGATTAATGGCAGGAGAGCAAAATTTGTTGTGGCCTACTGAAACAAAATGGTTTGCAAAATCCTCTGGAACTACATCTGATAGAAGTAAATTAATTCCTGTAACTAAAGAGGCGTTAGAAGAATGTCATCAAAAAGGCGGTAAAGATTTGTTGGCTTTATATTATGAAAATCAGCCAACTGCAAAATTGTATAAAGGTAAACATCTTGTTATTGGTGGAAGTGCTGAAATAAATCCGCTTTCAGACGAATCTTATTTTGGCGATTTATCAGCTATCATTATGAAGACCTTACCTTGGTGGGCTGAAATAAGAAGAACGCCTTCAAGAGAGATTGCATTGATGAACGAATGGGAAGAGAAGATTGAAAAAATTGCGCTCAAAACAATCCCTGAAGATGTATGTATTTTGGTAGGTGTTCCAAGTTGGACAATGGTTTTAACGAATAAAATATTAGAAATAACAGGGAAAAAACATTTGAAAGAAGTATGGCCAAATTTAGAACTCTTTATGCATGGAGGAGTAAGTTTTGATCCTTATCGAGAAGAATTTAAAAAATTAATACCTGATTCTTCTATGAATTATGTTGAGTCATATAATGCCTCAGAAGGTTTTTTTGGTATTCAAGATTCGCCAAATAGTTCAGACTTATTATTGATGTTGGATTATGGTGTTTTTTATGAATTTATTCCGATGGAAAGCTACGAAGGAAAAAATTCGAAAAAAGTATTTGATTTATCAAAAGTAGAGATTAATAAAAATTATGCACTTGTTATTTCTACTAATGCTGGTTTGTGGAGATATATTATTGGCGATACGATTAAATTTACCTCATTAAAACCATATAAGTTTAAAATTACCGGAAGAACTAAGAGTTTTATAAATGTATTTGGTGAAGAATTAATTGTTGATAATGCAGAAACAGCTATTTCTATTGCTTGCAGTAAAACGGGAGCTCAAATCCGAGATTACACAGCTTGTCCTGTTTTTATGGTGGGAAATGAAAGAGGAAAACATGAATGGTTAATAGAGTTTGTAAAAGAGCCGAATGATTTTCAACGTTTTTCGGTTTTGTTAGATGAAAATTTACGAAACGCTAATTCGGATTATGATGCTAAACGTTCAAATAATATGGTGTTAGAATTTCCTGTTATTTTAAAAGTTAAGAGTGGTACTTTTGATGCTTGGTTAAAAGTAAAAGGAAAATTGGGAGGTCAAAATAAAGTTCCTAGACTTTCAAATTCAAGAGAATATGTTGAAGAAATTTTAAATTTAAAGCATTGAAAATGAAGGTTTTTTTATTAGTTGTTTTTTGTTTTTCTGCGATTTATAATAACTTGTTTTCACAGACTCAATACAAATGGAATCAAAAAGCAAGTTATGTTATCGATTCAAATGATATTTGGACAACAGATGTTTTTGGGAATACTTATATTTCAAGAAAAGAGACGATTCAAAAATTTGATTCAATTGGAAAATTTAAATTTGCTCAGAGTCAAAAGTCATCCGGGAGATTATCTTCAATTCAACCAATAAACACAATGAAGGTGGCTGTTTTTTCTGAAGAACAACAAGAAATATGTTTTTTTGATAATACTCTTACACCATATGAGTCCTGTGTTAATTTGGAAGACTTAAGTATAAGTTATGCCTCAATGATGGCTGTGTCATCACAACCTGGGAAATTTTGGGTGTATGATCAATTAAATTCTCGTTTACATTTATTGTCTTTAGAACAAACAAATCAGTCGCAAGAAATAGAGAATTTAAAAGGCATGCTTAACTCTATTCAATTAAATTCAATGTTTGAAAATGCTAATTTTTTATATCTAATAGATTTTAAACAAGGTGTTTTTGTATTAGATATTTACGGCTCTTTAATTAATTTAATTAAGCGAAAAAATTTTAAATCTTTTCAGGTTGATAGTCAAAATTATTATTTTATTGAAGGTGATTTTTTGATAATAATAAACAAAGAAACGGCCCAAGAAAGTAAAATTGAATTACCATTTCAAGAAATAATTGAATTTAGAAAATCAATGGATAGTTATTTTTTCAGGACAACAAAAGAAATTAGAAAATACCAACTTTTTTTACCTGAATAAACTTGTAGGGTTATTCTATTTTTGTAATTTAGTAACCCTGTTTGCAAGATGCAATCAGGAATAAAAATAAGAGTATGCATATCGCGGTAGCAGGAAATATTGGTTCAGGAAAAACAACGTTAACTAACTTGTTAGCAAAACATTATGGATGGGATACACATTTAGAAGATGTAGAACAAAATCCATATTTGAATGATTTCTATGAAGACATGCAAAGATGGTCGTTTAATCTTCAAATCTATTATTTAAATAGTAGATTTACTCAAATTCAAGAGATTAAGCACACTGAAAAAAGTGTTATTCAAGATCGTACAATATATGAAGATGCTTTTATTTTCGCTCCAAATTTACACTCTATGGGGTTGATGACAACCCGTGATTTTGAAAATTATTTTTCATTGTTCAATTTGATGGATTCATTTGTTTCAGCACCTGATTTGTTAATCTATTTAAGAGCGTCTGTTCCTACTTTAGTGAATCAAATTCAACAAAGAGGAAGAGAATATGAAGAAAGTATTCGTTTAGATTATTTAAAACGCTTAAATGAACGATACGAAGCTTGGATTTCTACTTACGATAAAGGTAAATTATTGATTATTGATATAGATAATAATCGTTTTCCTGAAAGTCAAGAAGATTTAGGAAGAATTATTAATTCGATTGATGCTGAAATCAACGGGTTATTTTAAAATAGAAATAGTAGAAGTTCGATACTAGATTTAACCTTTTTAAAGTCTAACATCTAAATTCTAATATCTAAAATCTAAAAAAATATGATAGTAGTTACTGGAGCGGCAGGTTTCATCGGTAGTTGTTTGGTAAGTAGGTTAAACAAAGCTGGATTTGAAAATATTGTTGTTGTAGATGATTTTTCAAAAACAGAAAAATATAAAAATTTAGAAGGAAAAACGCTAATATCTAAAGTTGGAAGAAAAGATTTTATCGCTTGGTTAAAAGATTTTGGAGATGAGGTAGATTTTATTTATCATATTGGTGCTAGAACAGATACAACTGAATTTGATAAAAATATTTTCGATGAATTGAATGTAAATTATTCAATTGATGTATGGAATTTATGTGTTGAGTTTAATATTCCGTTAGTTTATGCGAGTTCAGCAGCAACCTATGGTTTAGGTGAATTTGGATACAAAGATGATCATTCAATTATTTCAAGTTTGGTTCCTTTGAATCCATATGGTGATTCTAAAAATGATTTTGATAAATGGATTTTAAAACAGACAAAAACACCTCCTTTTTGGGCAGGTTTGAAGTTTTTTAATGTCTATGGTCCAAATGAATATCACAAAGGAAGAATGGCCAGTGTGATTTTTCATACTTTTCATCAAATTAATGAAAATGGAGGAATGAAATTGTTCCGATCTCATAATCCAAATTATACTGATGGTGGACAATTAAGAGATTTTGTTTATGTTAAAGATGTAGTTGAAGTTTGTTTGTTTTTAATGAATGATAAGCCAGCATCAGGAATTTATAACTTAGGTTCAGGTAAAGCAAGAACATTCTTAGATTTGGCTAAAAACACATTTAAAAATGTAGGAAAACCAGAAAACATTGATTTTATCGATACACCAATAGATATAAGAGATAAATATCAATATTTTACAGAAGCCGACATGTCTAAATTAATCGGTGAAGGTTATAAAGTTCCTTTTCATACATTGGAAGAAGGAGTAGCTGATTATGTAACCAATTACTTGATAGGGGAAAAGTATTATTAATTAAATTGACAATTTTTTTAAAAAAATATATATTAAAACAAAAAGAGACGCAATTATTTGCGTCTCTTTTTGTTTTAATATTCATCTTCGTTAAAGAGAAAATCATCTTTCGAAGGGTAATCCGGCCAAATATCTTCTATGCTTTCGTAAATATCTCCTTCATCTTCTAAAGCTTGAAGATTTTCTACTACTTCCAAAGGAGCTCCCGCACGAATTGCGAAATCAATCAACTCATCTTTGGTAGCAGGCCAAGGCGCGTCTTCTAGGTATGATGCTAATTCTAATGTCCAGTACATTTCCTTTTATTTAATTATTTGCGCAAAAGTAACTTTTTTTTCAAATAATACAAGTAATTAGTTGAAAACTTTCAATTTATTAATAATGATTTCACAATTTATTTATTGTAACGTGGCTTCCAAGGTTGTTCAATTACGTGTAAATCTTGAGATAATTTTCTAGATAATACAAATAAATAATCACTTAGTCGATTGATATATTGTGAAACTAATTCAGCTACGAAATCATGCTCGTGTAACGTAGCAATAATTCTTTCCCCCCGTCTACATACACATCTCGCTAGGTGACAGTATGAAACAATTGTATGGCCACCTGGGAGAACGAAAAATTTCATTTCGGGTAATTCCTCATCCATTTCATCCATGGCGTCTTCTAAAAATTGCACATCAGATTCATTTAAATCAGGTATTTTCATACTTGATTTTTCTGGGTCAGAAGCTAAGCTTGAACCGATTGTGAAAAGTCTATCTTGAATTTCAATTAATTGAATTTTGTATTTTTCATTTATGTCTTGATCTCTAATTAAACCAATATAAGAGTTTAGTTCATCGATAGTTCCGTATGATTCAATTCTAAGAGAGCCTTTTGAAACTCTAGTTCCTCCAATTAATTGAGTGGTTCCTGTGTCTCCTTTTTTAGTGTATATTTTCATTTAGTTTATTTATTTTCAATTGTTTTTAAAGCATTTTTTAGTTCATCAATTCGAATATTTTTACCAAATTGACGAATATTTTTAGCTGTCTCGGTTTTATATTCATGAATATTTTCCAAATAGTTTAATTGATAAATAATCCATTCTTTGTCGCTCATTACTTTACCATAATTTTCATTCTCTTCTCTCAATTTTTTTGAAACAATATAATAATCTGCTCTTCCAAAATAATCATGATCGGCATCACACATAATTTTGGAAAGAAGATCTGGAGTGTTTTGAGAGATTTGTTTTGTAGAATCAATGATTTTAATTATTTCATCAATTTGAAAATCTGTGTAGCCAAATTTTGAAAGATTTGTTTTCGCAAGATTTATAGCGAATTTTTCATTGTCTACATTGCTTACAATAAATCCAGCATCGTGATACAATACAGCTGTTTGAAGTATCATCGTTTCTTCCTCATCAAGACCTTCTAGTTTAGCGAATCTTAATGCCGCTTTTTCTACGTTTAAAGTATGTGCTAAATCGTGGTAAACAACCTCTTCTGGTAGAGATGCTTTTAATTTATTTAGTAAATCTTTTCGCATATGATCGAAATCAACATTTGATAATTCGCATATATTTCTAATTTGATCATTTGCTACTTTCCCTTCTTTATAAAGACTATATTCATTTTTTAATTTGTTCAAAGTGAACATCTCAATCTTTCCCCCTCTAGTTTTTATTTCTACTTTTCCTAAATTGGTAAACTCAAAATATTCTTGAATTTCATTTTGAATTTTTTCTGTAATAACAATATTATTCTCATTTGCACTTTGTTCAGCTCTTGATGCAATATTAACACTGTCACCCCAAACATCAAAACTGAATTTTTTAGACCCAATTATTCCTGCTACCAAAGGACCCATATGAATTCCTATTCTAATTTCCCAGAAATCATGATTCATAGCTTCAGCGATTGATTTTTCATTTAAAATGAAATTTCTAATTTCCAGTGCAGCTAAGCAAGCACGAATAGCAGGTTGATTATTTTCTTCTGTAACCCCACCAATAACCATATATGAATCACCTATGGTTTTAATTTTTTCTAATTTATATCGACCGATTATTTCGTCAAATTGGGTGAAATAATGCTCCAGTTTTTTAAGTAATTGCAAGGGCTTTATTTTACTTGCTTTTTGAGAAAATTTTACGAAATCGGTAAATAAAACAACTCCATTTTCTACTCTTTTTGGAGAGAATTTACCATAGTTGTTCAAGTCTTCTAGAACTTTTTCAGGAAATATATTGTTTAGTAATTGATTGATTCTTTGGTCTTTATAGAATAGTGTTTTGTATACTTCGATTTTGGCTAAAATCAGGTTGGGATTAAAAGGTTTTGTGATATAATCAATCGCACCTTCATTCATACCTTTTACCATTTTTATTCCTGTATAAGCATTTTCTGTAATGGCAATTATATATATACTTTTAGAAGAACTATGAACTTTAATTGTCTTGAAAAGTTCAAAACCTGTGAATGAAATATCATCAATATTGATAAGTAGGATGCCAATTTCTTTTTTTTGTAAAATTGAAAAACTTTCATCAATAGAATTAACGAAGAGTAAATTATTACCACTTCCCCCTAAAATTTCTTTTAAACCATTTCGAATTTTTTCGTCACGATCAATTACAAGAACATTAATGAATCTTTCCATACCATCATTATTAACAGCGAAAGTTAATCAAAAGGATTAATAATTCAATTTGTGTTTTGAATTATTTCTACAATCTTGATTGAATGTTTAATGAAATGATTTTTTTAGTTTGAATTTGTAAACATTACCTATGAATCAATGGGAATGACAGTTCACATTTTTTTTGAAAAAGTGAGTTAAAATTGCTGTAAATTAAATCTGTAGAAAGAAAACTTTTTTAGTAGGGAGTTTTCGACTTTTAGTTAGTTTTACCTGATTTCAAAATGTAGACGTATATCTTGAAATCAGGTTTTTTAATTTAAAAGATTTTTTAATTTTTGTAAGGATAATTGGTTGCTAGAACTTTTAAAAGCCCTTTCAATTTTTTGTTTTTCATTTTTTGTTAGGTGCCACGATAAAGATATACGATCCGTTTTATTTTCCCTTAAATTAAAAGATACTACATCTATAGGAAATTTATACCCATTTATTCCATTTTTAAGTAATTGCTCTTGATCAAAATCTTGTGTTTTAGTGAAGTTTTTATACATATTACCAAATGGAAGAGTTATTTTATCAATTAAGGAAACTTGGTGGTATGTTTCTTTGTTTAGTAATTTTTTTGTATCTCTTATTTGTAAAATTATTAATCCTGAAGTATTTTCTTCTATCCATTCATTTGTAACAGATAGGAATTCTAGCATAGCTTTTGTGCCATAATTATCACGTAGTCCAGCATCCATTAATTGTACTCCTGGATCTGTTGGCATAGTAACCATAGGAAGTACAAATGGAAAGGTCGCTTGCGAACGAATCACTGAAGAAAAACGAATACTATTAGGATTGTTTTTTTTGAAATAACTTTGATAATCAATGTTTTCAAAAGAAGTCGGAATAGATTTTGAATCTACTATAGGATTTGTTATAAATTTTAACGATTGTGATGATATTAATAATCTTCTGCCATCATTAACTATTGTTGGGCTGAATAAAATGACTGGAATGATTCCCTCTTTTTCGTATTGTTTGTAATAACCAAGAGAGTGGTTTAAAGTGTTTTCAGTATTTTCATGTAGTTGTTGCTCAAAGGCATATCCTCTATCTTTTGTGTATGTATTTCCGTTTATAATTGCGTTCTGATAACGAAATAATAAGTCGTTTGTTGAAAGTGAAAAGCAGAGTTTGTTTAATAAATCCTTTGAAATGTTTTCTCGATAATTTCCAGAATACATATTTCGAATTTCGCCTTTTTTATAGCGTAATAAAATTTCTCTAAAATAGGATGCTCCAACCATTCCTCCTGAAGCACCTGTCATTAATTGAATATGTTTGCTCAAGTCACCTTTAAGGAATTCGTCTGATTTTTGTAAAATAGTAAATGTCCATAATGCACTTCTTGACCCACCTCCAGATGAATTGGTAATAATCAGTTTTGGTTTATCTTCTCCGGTATTTTTTTTCCATTCATTTAAAATATGGATATATTTATTTTTTGATTTTTCACTCTCTTTTATATTAGATTCTTGTATTTTTTCCTGTGAATATTTATTTGTAGATGTGTTTTCATAAGAAAGACCGTAAGCATAATTTTTATAAGTAAACAAATTAGAATGTGTACTTAAATAGTTCATGACTATAATAACTCCAAATACAATTGGATATGTCCATCTATGAAACCATGATAACATCGCACTGAAAAGCATTAAAATAACGGTAAGTAAAAGCACAATACTCATTGCCGCAGGAATCTCAAATAGGCGATAATTTCTAAATAAACCCAATGAAATAAATGAAATAATCGTTATTATTTCAAATAAGGAAGTATTTACTTTGTTAGAATTAAATACTTTTTCTTTTAATTCTTCATCTAGGTGTTTTACACTTCTACTATTGAAGAGTTTAAAGTTTTTTCCAATATAGATGAATGGTTTTTCTATTCTTTTTTGGTTTACATCAAACCATTTAGTTTTCTTTTGAAAAAACCGATTTTTATTACTGAAATTTTCTTCTTTTGATTGAGGGTTTGAATCAGATAACTGTTTTTTTGGAAAGAAATAAAGAAGCGATAATAACATGAAAAAAGATATACCTATTAGGTAGGAAAGTATATAAATCAGCACATTGGTAGAAGAGGCTAATTCTTCATTTAATTGAAAACTCGCGAATTTGTATAAATATAATGTGCTGAATATTAAAGGTATAATCGAATTATTAATACAGAATTTAAGAAAAGGTTTTCTAACAACTAATAAAAAGGGATAATATGGACCTATTTTAATATAACTATACGTATTAAACCCCATAGTAAAACCCCCGATTGAAAATCCTATAAAAAAGAACGAAAAGATACTTACTTCACCAAGGTATTCAGGTGAGAAAAACAAATAGGGGATTCCATAAGAAGATCCGAAATTATCAGTTATTATGAGGAATAAAATTAACCAATAAAAGATGACTAATAAATTATATTTTAAATGACCAATAAGCAATTGTACAGGAAAAAAAGACCTGAAAAATTGAAAAATTGATATTGAATTACCTTTTTCCTCCATTATTTTTTTTATTAACTAGCTGAAGATGAGTTTATTTTTATAAAGTCTGTTACAAAATAGTTAAGCATTTTACCTACTACTTTTTCATCTATTTCTGTATTTGGTGCACCTTCAGGAAAATGAAGATAGGCACAATTTTTCATTTTAGCTAATTGGCGGATGTAAATTCTCGCTTCTTCAATTGTGAAACCGGATGATGTAAATGCGGAACTAGGAATCATTTTGATACTGTCTAAATCTAGTTCAATTCCGATTTTATTTATTGATTTCTTTTTGAACAGTTTAATATCATCTATTAAATTTGATTTAGAATCTAAATAGTCTTCAAAAAAACTATAATCAAATTTATGAAGATCTAAGTAGTTATAAATTGATTCGCTGTTGTATTGTTGATGAAGACCTAATACTGTGTAGTGATTCATGAACCCAAATTCTTTTGCATATGAAAATGGATTTCCACTGTGCCTACCTTCAATTGCTCTACAATCTGCATGAGGATCTAAATTTATGATATCCAAAGGAGTGTTTGATATTAAGTAATTTGCTTTTATTAAAGGAAAGGCGTTGTTGTGGCCTCCGCCGATCACAATAGGAATTTTACCCTCTTTAATTACTGGGGATAAGATATCGATTACAAATTCATCTAATTCATCAACTTGAATTCTTGCTTTTTCAATCGTTTCAAAATTGATATTTGATTTTATTTCTCCAAGTATAGAAATGTTCTCCCCCGTTAAAAATCGATTCGATTGGCAATTTAAAAAGCGTGTTAGAAATGATTTAAAAGCTGAATTTGAGCCTTTTAGTCCGAGGTTTGCTTGAGGTCCAATATCTTCAGAAATCCCTAAAATTACGTAGTTGACTTTATTATCTATGTATGAAGAGGCTAACCGTTCACCCAATTTTGTTTCTCCGTTTCTTTTGGAGATGAGTGATAAATGATTTTGAATATCATAAGGCTGGAAATCAAAAAGTTCTGTTTTACTTTTCATTTGTATCAATTCTTTTGAAATTTTGAAGTAATTCTATGAAGTTAGAAGGCGGAGGAGTTGGTCGCATGGTTTCTCTTGAAACAAAAACCAATGTAGTTGCAGCTGTAGAGATAATTTTATTTTCTTCATTTTTAATTTCGTACTCAAAATAAAGTCGACACCCTTCAATTGCAATTATTTTTGTTATTATCGATAATTCATCATCATATAAGGCAGGTTGTTTATATTTTACTTGAAAATCAGAAACTGGAAGCATAATTCCATTTTCTTCCATTTTGCGATAGCTCATACCTAAATCTCGCAGAGCTTCAACTCTACCAACTTCAAAATATTGAGCATAATTTCCGTAATAACAATATCCCATCTGATCAGTTTCACCATAGCGAACTCGAATTTTAGTTGTATGGAAAAAATTTAGTTTCATAAGCAGATAATTTATTTATAATTGAGAAGATATTAATCGTGTATTTATTCATTGAAATGAATCAAATATAACAAATAGAACTTTATTTCGTTTTTAAAATTTAATGTTTCGTCGAAAGAAATGTAGTTTTGAACATGCGAAAATTAAATAAACATTTTTTTGATAAAAAGTTGTTTTTAGTACTTCTTTTATTATCAGAGCTTTAATATAAGTTATCTAAATTTTCATTTTACTACTGTAAATTATTTTTATAAATCAATACCTTTTCAATTTTTTTTTAAACTTTTTTATGTAAATATTTGTATTCTGAAATAAAAGGACCTTAATTCTATTTAAAACGTTGCATTTTTTATAGAATTAAAGTTTTTAACATATAAAAGTAATAACTATTTATTAAAAAAGATTAAGTTCAATGAGTAACAGTCACGAAATCGCGTGGGGCGCATGTTTAAAAGTAATTAAAGATAATATTTCTTTACAAGCTTTCAAGACTTGGTTTGAGCCGATTATACCTATTAGATTAGAAGATAATGT
>CAMDMY010000049.1 GCA_945902775.1 Chryseobacterium gleum
ACAGAAGTTTACAATTGATCCCTTAGCCTCTTCTTCGGTTGAGTATCCTAATTGTTCTATATATTTCCATTGTATAAATGACTGATTGAAAATATTTGAATTTAAAAAATACAATTCAGTTATTCTTTTACGATTAATATTGTCTTGAATATCTTGATTTTTGTAGTTGGTGTATACAATTTCAACACTTATGATGTTACAACTTCCTTCTTCAAGAATAGCAGCATCTTTAGGATTTAGGATTTCAGAATCTCCATATCTCATTTTTAGAAATAAAGTTTTAACATTTTCGTCAGAGTTTTCTTTTTTATAAATTCTGGTTTTAATTGTATCAACTTTTACATTAATGTTAATAGCGATTGGAATTTTTCTTCCTTGGGAAAAAATAGATGAATTACTTACTAAAAGTAAGAATAACAAAATTAAGTTTGATGTGTTTTTCATGTTTGAAACTTTTTAAAGTGAATAACATTGTTTTTTAATTTATAATGTCATAAAATATAAAAAGTAACAAAACATTTATTTTATTTTAAGAAAGAGCAATCACACCATATTTTTATAAGTTTCGAAATAAATAATGTGTAGTTAGCATTTTAATTTCTAAACAAATTCAATAGAATATCGATAATAAATGTATGCTTAGACAGATGGTATATTTAGAAAGATCTATTTTAAAATTAAATCTAAAATTTTTAATCAATCTTTAATAAGCTCCAATATTACCTGGATAAAAGCTCAATCCTTCAATAGTTTTTCCAGAAGTGGTAGGTGAATTATCATCTGCTGTTCCTTTAAGGGGGGATGTATTTTCGAAGGTAAATTTTCCTTCAGATATATTACTGAATAGAGGATCTTTATTCCATAAATTTCCGTTTTTATAAAAAGGATCAGTTCCAATTGTTTCCTTTTTAATAAGGCATCTTTGAATATCGAAATTCAATGTTACACCAGATAAACTGATTGTATCGAAGGCTATTTCAGAAGCGAGATTCCCATAAATAACAGAATTTTTGATAATTCCTTGATGAATGGAACTAACATTTGTAACTCCATCAATATTAAAATGATTCGTTATTCCAACCGCTTGATTTTTTGAATTAGAGTTATAGCCTAAAATGTTACAATGATTGAAATTGAAATCACCGCCAAGTAAAACAAGAAGCCCAAAAGAACCATTTTTACTAATAACACAATTTTCAGCAAATACTCGTGCTCCAGAATAAATTAATATACCGTTGTTTGCGTTGTTGTATATTTTTGTATTGGTTACAGTCAATGTATAATTAGATGTATTAGTTTCATTATTAGAAAATAAATGAATTCCCGTA
Source organism: Chryseobacterium gleum (assembly GCA_945902775.1). GTDB lineage: Bacteria > Bacteroidota > Bacteroidia > Flavobacteriales_D > Crocinitomicaceae > CAIUKX01. The sequence goes on from CAMDMY010000049.1 coordinate 1,329, forward strand.
GTTCCATTTTTTATGATTGCATAATTGATAGAAGAGGGACGAGCAGAGTCAAAATAGATACCATAATATTGACCTGAAATAGAAGCATAATCAGATTCTAATCGATCTCCTTGAAATGTAACTTCGTTGTTTAATTCTCCATTAACATTTAAAGTCCCTTTATAATTATATAAAAGAGCATTTTTGTGAAGATATACTTTTGTCCCTGCTTGAATATTCAACGTTTTTCCTTCGTCTATGAAAGCAGCTCCATAAATAAGGTGAGGTTTGTCATTAGGCCAAGTCCCCTCGTTTAAATCTAGTTCTTGATTTCCTGGAGTTAATCTAGAGTAATGGTAATACATATCTTGTCCCCAAACAGCCAGTTGAATATATTGATCAATCCCATTTGTTCTGAATCGAATCGAATCACGAATAACCATTGGATTCGTTTGATTGTTGACTTTTAATCGAACTTCTAAAAAAGTAAATAAACTATCTTTTCCTTCAATTTTAATGTTTGAAAAAAGTTTACCAGAAGTTCCATCAACATTAATTTTAAAAGGGGAAGAAGTTCCTCCCATTAATTCAATTTCATCAATGGTGATCGTTTTTGAATCCGTATTATAGATTTTGAACTGCTTAGTGGTAGATCCAATAGTGGTAAATACAGTATCAAAAACAACTGTATCAACAGAAAATGAAAGATTTCCTTTTGAAAAACCTTGTATTTTTTTGCAACCACTACTTATAAATAATAGTGTAATTACAGAAAAATAGAAAAATAGAATGTGTTTTTTCACTTAACAAGGTATATTTGAGTTCAAAAATAACGTAAAGTAGTGAAAGTTTATTTTAATTTCTTAAAAAAAATGATGTAATTAAAAAACTTTCAATATATTTGCACTCCCTTAATGAGGAACTTTAAAAAGCTTATAATATATTAAAATGAAAAAAGATACACACCCACAAGATTACAGATTGGTAGTTTTCAAAGATATGTCAAATGACTATTCTTTTGTTTGTCCATCTTGCGCAACTACAAGCGAAACTATTACATGGGAAGATGGTGCTGAATATCCATTATTTAAATTAGATATTTCTCACAAATCTCACCCTTTCTTTACAGGAATCGTTCAGTTTGTTGATACTGCGGGTCGTATTGATAAGTTTCAAAATCGTTACGGTCGTACAATCAAAAAATAATTCTTTTTATAAAGATATAAAGCTTCCATTTTTGGAAGCTTTTTTTTTGCTATTAATTCTCATTGGCCATTCTGAATTTTCATTTTCAATTAATTCAAAATTAACAATCCAAAATCTAACATTATATAAAGTCTTTTGGCATTCAACTTGTATTCTTTATGCGATTATTTTATTTTTGTACAATAAAAAAAAAGGTTATTTTTGAATAATAAAAGCTAATTAACAATGAAAAAAACAAAATTAATTATAATGTTCTCGTTAATTTCTGCAATTACAGGGGTTAAAGCACAACAAGGCTTTACTGCTGCAGGTGGTGGTGCTTCTGGTAGTGGAGGAAACGCTGCTTACAGTGTAGGGCAAATAGTGTATACAACAAATACAGGGGCAGGAGGTTCGGTGGCACAAGGCGTGCAACAACCCTACGAAATATCTATTGTGTTGGGCCTAGAAGATCACCAAATTAGCCTTAACATGAAGGTTTATCCTAATCCAACGAGTGATTTCTTAATACTCAATGTGGGTAACTTTGAACTTTCAACTTTGAACTTTGAACTCTTCGACGTGAGTGGAAAATTACTTGAAAGCAAAAAAATAACAAGTATTACAGAAACTATCTCAATGGAGAATTTACCTAGTTCAACCTATTTTCTGAAAGTAACAAGTAATAATGAAGAAGTAAAAACATTTAAAATCATTAAAAATCAATAAAATCAAAAGTAAAAACTATGAAAAACATTTACTCAGTAATCGCAGCTTTCCTAGTAACGGCAAGTGTATTTGCCCAAGCCCCTCAAAAAATGAGTTACCAAGCAGTAATTCGTAATAGCAGTAATGCATTAATAACATCAACTCCTGTTGGTATGCGTATTAGTGTCATTCAAGGTTCTATTGTTGGTACACCTGTTTATGTGGAAACTCAAACATCAAGTACCAATGCAAATGGTTTAGTAAGTATGGAAATAGGAAGCGGTACACCAGTAACTGGAACCTTTGCAGGTATTGACTGGGCTACCGGTCCATATTTTATTAAAACTGAAACCGATCCAACTGGCGGTACAGTGTATACAATAGTCGGCACAAACGAATTAATGAGCGTGCCTTATTCTTTGTTTAGTGCAAACGGAACACCTGGAGCTACTGGAGCTACTGGTCCAACAGGTCCAGCAGGTCCAACAGGATTAACGGGTCCAGCAGGAGCAACAGGAGCAATAGGATTAACAGGTCCAGTAGGAGCAACAGGATTAACTGGTCCAACAGGAGCAACAGGAGCAACAGGATTAACAGGTCCAGCAGGTCCAACAGGAGCAACGGGTCCAACAGGAGCAACGGGTCCAGCAGGATCAACAGGAGTAGCAGGAACAAATGGAACTAACGGAGCAGTTGGTGCTACAGGATTAACTGGTCCAACAGGTCCAACAGGATTAACAGGATTAACAGGTCCAGCAGGTCCAACAGGAGCAACAGGATTAACAGGTCCAGCAGGTCCAACAGGAGCTGCCGGTTCTGTAGATGCTTGGTCGCGCATAGGTAATGCAGCCACTGTTGACGGCACGAACTTTATAGGTACCACCGATAACATTCCTTTTAATATACGAGTAAATAACCAGAAAGCCGGAAGAATTGATGTGAGTTCAGCAGGAAATACTTTCTACGGGTATCAATCAGGTAATTCTAATTCAGGTAGCAATTACAATACAGGTATCGGACATCAGTCGCTTTATTCTAACACCACAGGTATCCAAAACACTGCCAGCGGAATGAATGCGCTTTATTCTAATACCACAGGATTTGACAACACCGCGAGCGGAGCGAATGCGCTTTATTATAACACCACAGGCAGCCGCAACACCGCTAGCGGTAGGAGTGCACTTTATTTTAACATCACAGGAAGCGACAATACCGCCAGCGGAACGGGTGCACTGTATTTCAACAGCATAGGAGTCGGTAACACCGCCAGCGGAATGAATGCACTTTATTTTAACAGCACAGGTAGTTACAACACCGCCAGCGGAATGGATGCTCTTAGTTTCAATACTTCAGGAAGCGACAACACCGCCAATGGAGTATCTGCGCTTCATGGCAACACCACAGGAATCGGTAACACGGCCAGCGGAGTTCGTGCGCTTTATTTCAACACCACAGGAAACTACAACACCGGTAGCGGATTTAATGCGCTTTCTTCCAACACTACAGGAAACGACAACACCGCCAACGGATCTCATACGCTTCAGTACAACACCACAGGATTTGCCAACACCGCTAGCGGACATCAGGCGCTTCAGAACAACACCACAGGACAAGAGAATACCGCCAGCGGAGTTCGTGCGCTTCATGGCAACACCACAGGATACTACAACACTGCCAGCGGATTTAATGCGCTTTTTTCCAACACCACAGGAAGCCAAAACACCGCTAGTGGAGTTAGTGCGCTTTCTTCCAACACCACAGGATACACCAACACCGCGAGCGGAGTGAATGCGCTTCAGTACAACACTGAAGGATACAGTAACACCGCCAACGGATATATGGCGCTTAGAAACAACACCACAGGAGTAAACAACACCGCCAGCGGAGAGAATGCGCTTACTTCCAACACCACAGGAAACTACAACACCGTTAGCGGAGTGAATGCGCTTTTTTCCAACACCACAGGAAACGAAAACACCGCCAATGGAGTATCTGCGCTTTATTACAACACGACGGGAATCAGTAACAACGCAATCGGAGCGGGTGCTCTTCTTTTAAACAGCTCAGGAAACTACAACACTGCATTAGGTAATCTTGCCGGAAATGCAATTACTATTGGCTCTAACAATATTGCCATTGGATATAATGCACAGGTACCTTCTGCAACAAGTGATAACCAGATAAAACTAGGTAATGCAAACATTACTTATGCAGGCGTTCAGGTGGCATGGTCTTTAACATCCGATAAAAGATGGAAATCAGATATTCAGCCGTCAAATCTTGGGTTGGAATTTATTTCTAAACTGAAACCAGTATCCTATACTCGTAACAACGATGAGAGCAAGAAACGTGAATACGGTTTCATTGCTCAAGATTTGGAAGAAACATTAAACGCATCGGGCGCAGCCGACAACGGTATTATATCTAAAGATGACGCAGGAATGTATGGCGTGCGGTATAATGACTTAATATCTCCAATGGTAAAAGCAATTCAAGAGCAACAAGAGCTTATAAAAGCAATGAGTGAAAAAATGGATTCAATGCAAAAGGAATTAGATAAACTGAAATCAAAGAAAAATATTGACCTAAAATAAGTTTACAGTTTATTAATATTCCCTGTCTACATCGGTATTCAGGGAATTTTTTTTGCCGTGGAATTATTTTTTATCTCAAAACAAATTTTACTTGATATTTATTTTCAATTAATTCAAAATTAACAATCCAAAATCCAACATTAAATAAAGTCTTTTGGCATTCAACTTGTAGTCTTGTGATCGAATTCTTATATTTGACTGTGATTAAATCGAGAAACATATTTTTTTTATTTGTTTTTGCTCTAACTGTTTGTTTTTCAGTTAGGGGTAACAATATAGAAAAAGGATTTGAAGCTTTAAAGGAGTATAATTATTTTGAAGCAAAAAAGATTTTTTATAAAACAATTAAAAAAGATTCATCCGCTTCGAGTTATGGATTAGCAACCATTTATTTTAGAACTGACAATCCTTTTCATTCATTAGATTCCGCTTATAAATACAGTTGTATTGCAGAAAGAACATTCTGTTTAATTGCAGATAAGGAACGAATTTTACTTCAAAAATTTGATTTTGAATATATTAGAATTGTAGAGTTAAGAGCAAAAGTAAGTTCGGAATTTTATTCAAATGCATTAAAAACAAATACAATAGAAGGTTATTCCAATTTTATACAAAAGAATGACTGGGCAACAGAACGATTTCAAGCTATTTTTAAACGGGATTCTTTGGCTTTTGATATAGTTCATCAAATTGGAACATCAGAAGCAGTAAAAGAATTTATTTTTAAATATGCTGATAGTGAGTTTGTTAGAGATGCGGATAAGTTTCTTGAATTGTGTATTTATAAAGAGTCTACTCAGAATGGACTTCTTGATTCATATATACAATTTTGTTCTGATAACCCTAGGAATAGGCATGTAAAGGATGCAGAAGATAAGATTTTTGAACTGTTTATAAAATCTAAATCTTTGGCTGAATATGCTGATTTCATAATACAATTTCCTTATAATCGAAACATTGAAATTGCTTGGAGAAAACTGTATCAATTGTTTATGGTTGATTATACAGAAAATCGTATTCAACAATTTCAACAAGATTATCCAAATTATCCTTTTACAGCAGAATTAGAGCAGGATATTAAATATGCTCAAAGAAGAATCATTCCGTTTAAAGAAAATGGCTTGTTTGGTTTTATGGATTACAATGGTATTTGTTTAATTGAAGCTACTTATGAATATGTAGGCTTTTATAATGAAGGCTTAGCTGTAGCTGTAAAAAATGGTAAATACGGATACATTGATAAAGGAAATAACGTCGTAATTGATTTTCAATATGAGTCGGGTTCTGACTTTGAAAGTGGAAGAGCGATTGTTGGGTTGAATGAAAAAGTAGGTGTTATTAATCGTGCTGGTTTTACAGTTTTACCAATTATTTTTGAGGAAATTGGTACTTTTTCTGAAGGATTGATCTATGCTAAAAAAGATAGTTTATACGGATATTATGACAATTCAGGTTTTCAGAGAATTGAAGAGAAATACAAAGAAGCATTTTCATTTACAAATGGTTTAGCTAAAGTTCAAATTGGATTGAATCAATCTTTTATAGATATATATGGAACAGAAGTAGTTGCTCCTATTTATGAATCAGTTAATTTTTATAATGATTCTCTATTGGTTTTTGAAAAAGATGGGAAATTTGGAATTTGTAGAAAAAATGGAGGAGTAATTGATTCTGCGAGATTTGATGTTATCGGTACTTTGATGAATGGAAGAGCAATTGTAACTCAAAAAGGAAAGTTGGGTTATATGAATGGAGAGGGGAAAATCATTCTTGATATTAAATACGATGAGTTTCCTAATTTTATAGAGATAGGGCAATTTAGTGGGGTGTATACAGTTGTTAGATTGAAAGGGAAATATGGAGTAATTGATAATTATGGTAAATTTTTAATACCACCTACTTATCCTCAATTAAGTAAGTTTAGTTCTCTTATTGCTTTTTCCAAAGGTAAAGGTTGGGGATTTATTGATATGACAAACAATGTTGTTATAACACCACAATTTGATTTTGCTGAAAGTTTTAACGATGGTTATGCTTCAGTTGAAAAAACTTCTTTGGTTGGATTGTTAAATCCGAAAGATTCATTGACCATCCCTATTTCATTTACTGATATTAAAAGAATAGATAAACAGTTAGTGGTGGTTAAATTAAATAATAATCACGGTGTTTATGATGTTACGGGTAAGCTAATCGTTCCAGTAGAATATCAACAAATTCGTTTATTAAATAAAGAATTCTTAATTTTAACAAAAGCGTCAGAGGTGCATTACTTGTATCTTCCTGAAAATAAGATTATCAAGCCCAAAGTAGGAGATGAATAATTTTTTTGATTTAATTGATAAATACAAATTCGGTATTGTAGGTGCTTTTGCAGCTGGTATTGGATTATTTATGTATTTAGAATTAACATCAGTACCTGAATACAAAGAGATTCATCCATTTTTCGAAGAAGTTGCGATGGAAAATGTTCCTGAGGAACAAAAGTTGGAAATAACGAAAGATAATCTAGAAATTCAAGATCAACCAAAATTTGAAACTGGTAAAGTAACGAATACTGTGAGAGACGCTAATGATACTAGAGAACGTTCTAATGATAATTGGAGTGCTAGTAAATCGTATAGCGATATTGAGAAATCAATAAAGGACGATGAACGAAAAATGTTCGAAGAAACGGGTGGTGAAGCGAAAAGAAAAGCTATTCGTGAACAAGATGAAGAACGTAAAAAATCGCAAAGTCAGAGCAAAAATGATAAGTCTTCTGCACCTAAATCGGATAATGGTGCTACTTCAGGAACAAATAATGCTGTAAAAGGAAACGTAATGGTAGAGTGGTCATTATCAGGACGTTCACCACATCAAAATAATGAATGGAATGTAAGAAATCCAGGTTATACCTGCGGTCATGGTTCTTCGGGACGTGTTGTTATTCAAATTAAGGTTGGACAAGATGGAAGAGTTGTAAGTGCTATTCCAGATGCTGCAGGTAGTTCGTCTGCTAATCCATGTATGATTGAACAAGCTGTTAAATATGCTAAACTTTCTAGGTTCGATTACTCTGCTTCGGAGGTAAGTCAAACAGGTAAAATATTTTATACATTTATTTCTCAATAATTTAAGGTTGAATGAGCGATTTTGAAAAAATAAAAGCAATTGTTTTTAATGCAATTGATGAGTTTAATATATCTCAAGAAATAGATAATAAACTTGAAAAAATGGAAGAAGAAGTCCTTTTTTCGAGAGCAGGTTTCACTCAGTCTGGGAAATTAGATAGTTTAACTCTTGTATATTTTTTAGTGACTATTGAAGAATATTTACAAAAAGAATTTGGAGCTTCATTTAATCTAAAAACACAAGATTTAATTGATTCGAAAGAAGTAGAATTGAAAAATATTGCTACTTTAATTAAATATATTCAGCACAATTTATAATTCATTTTGAAAGCACTTTTGATATCTGATTTTTCAATAAATAATCTTACAGGTTATTTAAAGAATGAGTTAGCGGAACAAAAGTTAGAAACAGTAATCGCACCTTTTAATCAAGTTCATCAAGTATTATTAGATGATTCTATAGAGTGTTGGGACAATGACTTTGATTTAGGAATTGTTTGGACACAGCCCGAAAGAGTTTTAAAACATTTTGCAGCTTATCTAAATGGGGAAGATGTGAATGTAGAAATACTACTTTCTGAAGTTAAAGATTTTGCAGGTTTATTGAAAGTGGCGAGTAATCGATTAAATACGCTTTTTGTAGCGAATTGGTCTATTGATTATAACTTAAACTATCAAGGTTTTTTTTCTTCAAAAACGGAGTTTGGCGTATTTGATATCCTCTCCAAAATGAATGCTGTTTTAGCGAATGAATTGGATTTGTTACCAAATATTTTTGTTTTAAATAGTCAGAAATGGGTGGCTTTGGCTGGTTCAAATGCTTATAGTTCGAAGTTATGGTATTTGAGTAAGACACCTTTTCATTCTTCTGTATTTGGATTTGCATCCAAAGATATTAGCTCTGCTTTTTTAAGTTTGAAAAGAGCAAATAAAAAGTTGATTGTTACAGATTTAGACAATACACTTTGGGGTGGTGTTGTAGGTGATATAGGTGCAGAGAATTTAACTTTAGGTGGACATAACGCAATCGGTGAAGCGTATAAAGATTTTCAATTAGCTTTAAAATCATTAACAAAAAGAGGAGTAGTTTTAGCAATTACGAGTAAAAATGAAGAATCAGTAGCGATGAATGCGATTGAGAATCATTCAGAAATGGTTTTAAGAAAAGCTGATTTTGTATCTTGGAGAATTAATTGGGATGACAAAGCAAAAAATATTTTTGAAATAGCACAAGAATTAAATTTAGGATTGGATTCGATTGTTTTTTTAGATGATAATCCATTTGAAAGAGAGCGAATTAAACATTCTTTGCCAGAAGTTTTAGTGCCTGAATTACCATCAGATCCCTTATTATATAAGCATTTTTTATTGCAATTAGATTGTTTTAATTCAAATACGATTAGCGAGGAAGATAGAAAAAGGACAGAATTGTATTCGATAGAAAAACAGCGACTAGAACATAAAAATGGTTTTAATGATTTGGAAGAATGGTTGAAATCAATTGATATAAAAGTCAAATGTGAAGAGTTGAATTCAGAGAATTTACAACGTGTTTTACAATTATTGAATAAGACGAATCAAATGAATTTATTGACTGCTCGTTATACTGAAAAGGAGTTGTTGGATAGAAGTTTTGACGAGAACCATTTTACCTTTGCTTTTTCTGTAAAAGATAATTTTGGAGATGCTGGTTTAACAGGAGTCATTGGTTTGCAAGTTATTGGAGAAATCTTAATATTTACTGATTTCGTTTTAAGTTGTAGAGTGATTGGTCGAAAAGTGGAAGAAACGATGCTTTCAGTTGCTATTAACCTAGCGAGAAAGTTAAATCTAAAATTCGTAGAAGCAAATTACATACCAACAGAGAAAAATAAACCTTGTTTTGATTTCTTTCAACATTCTAAATTTGAAATTCAAAGTAACAAATTCAGTTGGGAAGTAGAGAAAATGTATACACGTCCTTATTATGTTGATTTAGAAGGTTTTTGATTGAGTTAATGTGGGATTAAAAATTTAGATTTAAATTAGTCTATTGTCTAACATCTAACATCTAATGTCTACTGTCTAACGTCTAAAAATCTAAAATCTAAAGAATCTCTTCCACCAATTCAATAATTTCAAAAGTAGGAGTAGAAAAGAAAATCACTCTTCGATTATCAAAAGCAATAGCTGGTTGAGGTTTGCTTAAGGCAATGAATTTATTTGCAAGACAATGTTTAACATCTTCATCAAAATTATTAGCTACAAAGCACATATGGTAGATTCCTCCTTTTTTCTTTTGAAGAATCTGATTAACAGGACTTTCTTCGTTCAGGGGTTCTATTAATTCAAGACGAACACCATTCGAGCAAGTTGCAAAAGCGATTTTACAGTTTTGGATAGGATCAATAAAAATTTCACTTAATTCATTTATACCTAAAACCGGCTGTAACATTGAATGAAAGTATTCTTCAATGTTTTTAACAGCAATACCAACGTGATCGAACTCCATAAAAAGATGTTTTAGGCAAATATATTTATTGATTTGAAATAAGTAATATTTTAACTAATAATTTATACGAAGTACCAGGTTTGAAAATTTGATTAACAGTGCCCGTGTAGTAGGTATCTGTTTCAGGAGCATAATAGGCAAAAGCACCAGATAATCCTGAATGACCATATACAACGGGTACATTTTTCCCCATCGTAAATGATTTAGGTAATTTAAATCGCATCAAACCAATTCCATTTTCTAGCGGGTACATAATTCTATTCCATTCATAAAGTTCAGGTAGGCATTCTTTTGGGAAAAAGGTCCCATTGAAAAATGATTTTAGGAAAATTATAGATTCTTCAGTAGTTGAAACAATGCCTCCATCTGCTTTAAATGAAGCCATTGCTTTTGGCATTATTAATTGTTTTTCTTTGTAATAAATATTGATTGGTTTAGTGTCTAATGTATCTGAATATAAATAAGTTTTAGTCAGTTTTAAAGGTTCAATTATTTCAGTTCTAAAAACGGAAACTATGTCTTTTTTATAGATTGACTCAATGATTAAACTTAGTAATTGGAAATTTGTATCAGAATAAAATGCTTTCTTTTTGGTTCCAGGTTTAAATTTAGGTTTCATGTGTTTTGAAAGTTCAATAGATTCTAGACTCGACCATTTTTGATCAATTCCTAGAGTTAACTCTGTCAGTAAACTTTTACCATTTTCTTTTTTATCTTCAAAATAATCAGGTAAACCAGATGTGTGAGCTAGTAAGTGTTTGATTGTTAATTCTGAAGAATAGTCTTTTCCTTTGTATACATGAAGATTTTTAATAACCTCAGGAGATAAGTAGGAAGTTATTTTATCTTCTAGGTTTAATTTTCCAATAGATTTTAAATGCAATATTAAAGCAGTTACATATAATTTGGTAGTACTTGCAATAAAGTGAGGTTGGTTTTCTTTAAAATTACCGGAATAATAGCTGAAAGTTTTATCGTTATTTGAAATTGAAATAGCTGCGCCAAAAACGAGTTGATTATCAATTGTTTCGTTAATTGTTTTTTTTATTAGGACCGTGTCTATTTTGTTTTGAGAGTAGGCGTTGAAAATAAAAATGGTGTTTAAAACAGTGTAAATCAGAATATTTTTCATTTGGTATTTTTTTATAAAATTAGATTTTTAATCCTTTCGATTCACTTTTTAAAGAATGAATCGTTGTTTTTTATAGCTGAATCGCAATTATAAGTTAATGAATTTTTGAAGTGTTTGGCTATTGGATCAAGTAATTATTTGTTTTTTATAGATAAATAGGTTTTGAAGTTTTATCTTTATTCTTTAAAACTAGTTTTTTTGAAAGTATGATTTTATTAATTGACATATTTCAGACAGTAACAATCATTTTAGTTTGTGCTTTATTGTTTTTAGGTTTTAAATTTTTTGAATCAACTTGGTCGTATAAGATTAGTAAACCAAATAAGTGGGAAAGTTCTGTATTGACAAATGATGTTTCTCCTGAATTAAAAAAAATAGAAAGAACTTACCGAGATAGAGTTCGATTTTATAATTTTTGGTTTCAAGTCAATCGTTTAAAGAGAGATAAAGTAGAGGGGGCTTTTGTAGAATTGGGAGTTTATCAAGGTGAAACGGCTGTCATTCTTCATGAAATGGATAAGACGCGAGATTTACATCTTTTTGATACGTTTGAAGGATTTGTAGAAGAGGATTTGAAAGTAGAAAAAAACAGAGACGATCGCTATACGGTGAGTAATTTTTCAGATACCCAATTAGATACTGTAAAGGCTTTATTTAAAGATAGTTCCAATGTCTTTTATTATAAAGGTTATTTTCCTGATACGACTATCGATTTGAAAGAAACAAAGTTTGCATTGGTGAATATAGATGCTGATTTATACAAACCTACAATTGCAGCACTAAACTATTTTTATCCAAAACTTTCTTCTGGAGGTGTTTTAATCATTCACGATTATAACCATACTTGGGATGGCGCTAAACAGGCAATAGACGAATTTATAGTAACAATTCCAGAATGTTTAATCGAAATTCCCGACTGGCAAGGGAGTGCGATGATAATTAAGAATAAAAAGACATTAGACATCAGACATTAGATTTATATTATTCAAAAATTAAGAAAAATGTATGTGCCTTATCAAGAAATAGCGGATAATTTAGGGTTGAAGTCAGATGACACGCTTTTGATCGCATCTGATATTTCTAAACTAGCTTATAATACATTCAAAAATAAAGAGAAGTTAAACAGTAATTTGCTGGTTGATAGTTTTAAACGTGTTTTGAAAGATGGAACTTTGTTATTTCCAGCTTTCATTGATGATTTCAAAGCAGGCGACACTTTTGATAAATTAAAAAATGCACCAGAAATGGGTGCATTATCCAAATTGACATTCGAAAGAGTTGATTTTATTAGAAGTAATGACCCTTTGCATTCCTTTATGGCTTTTGGAAAAGATGCAGATGATATAGCTGAAATGAACTATAATTCGACTTTTGGAAAAGATTCTGTTTTTGACTATTTGAAAAAAACAAGAGCCAAAATGTTATTGATTGATGTTGATTTAGAACACAGTTTTACATTTGCCCATTTTGTAGAAGAAGATCAACAAGTTAGCTATCGTAAATACATTGATTTAGAATATAAGTCTGTAAATGAATCCGGTAGAATAGAAGATAAAGTAGTAAAAGTATATGCAAAGAAAAAAGGTGTCGTAAATACATTGAATAAATTAGAGTCTATTTTAATTGAAAAAGGGGCGATGGGAAAAATTGAAATGAACGATAGTGTTTTTCGATTAATTCATTTAGATACAGCATATGCTATTATTTGTGAGGAAATTAGGAATAATGGAGGAAAGAATTTATATACCTTTGAAGTCAAAAATTTTCTTAAATCTACTGTTAAATCTATTTTAAACAAATGACATCTTCAATTCGATATATTACTCATAATGAATTAGATAAGTCGAAATGGGATAATTGCATTGAAACAGCATCAAATGGGATAGTATTTGCTTATTCATGGTATTTAGATGCTGTATGTGATAATTGGGATGCACTTGTATTGAATGAGTACGAAGCTGTCTTTCCAATTACAAAAAAATCCAAGTTTGGGTTGAATTATTTTGTTAATCCAATTTTCGCCTTACAATTAGGTATTTTTTCAAAATCTATTCTGACAACAAGTCTAGTTGAACAATTTATAAATGCCATTCCAAAGAAATTAAAATTAATAGATATTCAATTGAATTTTGGAAATGACATTGATAATCAATCGTTTGAAATATCATCTAAAAAATGTCAATCCATTAATTTATCATCATCTTACGAAGAGATTTCAAAAAAATATTCTACTAACTTAAAACGAAATCTTTCAAAAGCTAGAAAACAAAATTGTGAGATTGTTCTATCAGTAGAAACTGAAAATGTCATTAAATTATTCAAAGAGAATAGGGGAGAAACATTGAAAGAGATGAAAGATGAACAATACAAACGTCTACATTCTCTTTTAATTGAATTAAAACAAAGAAAATTAGGTAAAATATACGAATGTTGGTTGGAGAATGAATTGGTTGCATCAGCTTGTTTTTCAATAACCAATGATAGAATCATTTATATAAAAGGTGGTTCAACTCCAAAAGGTCGAGAAGTAGGTGCAATGCATTTGATTATGGATGAGGTAATTCATTTAAATTCGAATTCAAATTTCATCTTTGATTTTGGTGGTTCATCAATAGAACAAGTTGCTCGATTTAACCATAGTTTTGGTGCAACAGATTATGAATATCTACGTTTATATAGAAATAATTTACCCTTTTTGGTTAAACTGTTGAAGAAATGATTATTTATTAAATCGATCATTTTCCCATTTCAAAGGATTTTGGGTAATATATTTTTGAATGAAATAAAAAGAACGATTATTTCGTATGATGTGATCGTGAAATCTAGATTGCCACGCAAAATTTGAATTAAATTGTTTTGAATGTTTTGATACAACCGATTTGTAGGAACGAATAATGGTTGAAATTGATCCTGGTTTTGGTGATATTTTTGACATTTTTTCGTTTTTTGATTTTGAATCATTATTATCATTTTTATCATCCATATCATTTGTAGAGACGTTGCATTGCAACGTCTCTACAAATGATATGGATGATGACGCCGGTTTGTTCCCATCCCAAATAATATTTTTATTATAACCATGAATCGTTAAAATTCCATGAACGTGATTGGGCATTATTACAAAATTCCCTAATTCAATCGATGAGAAATGGTCAGGTATTTCCTTCCAAAATTGATATGCCAATTGACCTATTTCGGTTAAAATCATATTACCATTTTGAATATCACCAAAAAAATGATCTCTGTTTTTGGTACAAATGGTAATGAAATAAGAACCATCTGATCTATAATCCCAATTGTGTAAACGTGCTGATTCAATTCTGTATTTGTTTTGAAATTTAGTGGTCATTTTTTTTGAAAATTGATTTTAAGGTTAATTTATACTAAATTTAATTAAAAACATGAAATATAAGATTATAAATTCCAATTATTTTTAACAAAATACAATTTTAAAATCCACCTTTAATCATCATCTTTTATTAATTTCGCACCACAAAAAACAAAACAATGGCAAAACATAATTGGACAACAATTAAAGAATATACAGATATCAAATTTGATTTCTTGGATGGTATTGCACGTATTATGATCAATAGACCTAGTGTTTACAATGCGTTTCGACCAGAGACAAATATGGATATGTTGGATGCAATGAACATTTGTAGAGAACGTAATGATATTGGGGTTATTATCTTAACAGGTGCTGGAGATAAAGCATTCTGTTCTGGTGGCGATCAAAATGTGAAAGGTATTGGAGGATATATTTCTGAAAATGGTGTTCCGCGTTTAAATGTTTTAGATTTACATAAAGCGATTCGTTCAATGCCTAAACCTGTTATCGCAATGGTAAATGGATATGCAATTGGTGGCGGACATGTATTACATGTTGTTTGTGATTTAACGATTGCTTCAGATAATGCAATTTTCGGTCAAACTGGACCAAAAGTTGGAAGTTTTGATGGAGGTTTTGGTTCTTCTTATTTAGCAAGATGTGTTGGTCAGAAAAAAGCTCGTGAAATTTGGTTTACTTGTAATCAATACAGCGCTGAAGAAGCTGAAAAAATGGGAATGGTGAATAAAGTAGTTCCTTTTGATCAGTTAGAAGACACGACAATCGAATGGTGTAGAACAATTATGCAAAGAAGTCCATTAGCAATTAGAATGATCAAACGTGGATTAAACGCAGAATTAGACGGTCAACATGGTATTATGGAACTTGCTGGTGATGCAACATTGATGTATTATTTAACAGAAGAAGCACAAGAAGGGAAACATGCATTTTTAGAGAAAAGACAACCTGACTTCCAAAAATTTCCAAAATTCCCTTGATTTTAAATAGACTTATTTGAAGGTTGGGTTCGCTCAACCTTTTTTATTGCCATCAATTAAACTTAACAATTAACTACTTCTTTTAAAACATACTATATGAAAATTATTTTAGCTCATATCGCCATTCTTTTTGTTGGAGTTGCTTCAGCTTCGCAAGATTGGATGCGTTATTCATCAATTTCTCCTGATGGACAAACTATTGTTTATTCATTTCAAGGTGATTTATTTACAGTAAATGTAAATGGAGGTGAATCCAATCAAATAACATCACACATGGCTTATGATTTCATGCCTATTTGGTCGAATGATTCGAAAAGTATTGCTTTTGCTAGTAATCGTTTTGGGAATTTTGATGTTTTTATTGTCGCTAAAGAAGGAGGAGTTCCGTCACGTTTAACCTTTCATTCTTCCAATGATTTACCGTTTGATTTTAATGCAACTAACGATAAAGTAATTTTTAAAGCTAGTCGTTTAGATGATCCAAAATCGATGCAGTTTCCTTCAGGAATGTTAGGTGAATTATATGAAGTCCCTGTAATAGGCGGAAGAGAAAATCAATTCTTATCTATTGCTGCTGAAAATGTGAATTTCAGTAAAGATGGAAATTTTATGATTTTTCAAGATTTGAAAGGATATGAAAATGAGTGGAGAAAACACCAAACTTCATCAGTTGCGAGAGATATTGTTCTTTATGATTTGAAAAATAAAAATTTCAAAAAGTTGACTGATTGGAATGGAGAAGATAGAAATCCAATTTTTATAGATAACAATTCATACTATTTTTTATCTGAAAAATCAGGCTCTTTTAATATTTGGAAAGGAACAATTAAAGGAAATCCTTACGAGCAGCAAATAACTGATTTCAAAACACATCCGATTCGTTTTTTATCGTCATCTGATAATGGAATCTTGTGTTTTGGATATCATGGTGATATTTATACGATTGTGAATGGAATAACTAAAAAAGTTGAAATTTCGAATCACAAGGATAAACTTAATAATGATATTCAAGTTATACCTACAGCAGGAAACATAAACGATTTTGATATTTCTCCTGATGGAAGTGAAATGGTGTATACGTTTCGAGGAGATATTTTCGTGAGTTCAACAGAATTTGGAACTACTAAAAGAATTACAGATACTCCAGTTTTAGAACGTAGTGTGACATTTAGTCCTGATGGAAAAAAGATTTTATTCGCTGGCGAAAGAAATAATTCGTGGAATATTTATGAAGTAAGTAAAGTCGATGTTAATGAAAAGAATTTTTTCAATTCAACTTTACTAACTGAAATTGCTTTGGTTGAAACGCTAGAAGACGAATTTGACCCTAAATATTCTCCTGATGGATTAGAAGTGGCGTTCTTGAAAAACAGAACAACTTTGTGTGTATACAATTTAAAATCGAAAGCATCAAGAACGGTTTTATCTGGAGATTATAATTATTCTTATACTGATGGAGATCAATATTATAGTTGGTCACCCGATTCAAGATATTTCTTGGTTCAATTTTTTGAAAATGCAAGATGGAGTACAGATATTGGTTTAGTTTCAGCTTCAGGTAAAGAAAAACCAATTAATTTAACACAAAGTGGCTATGGACATTCGAGACCTAAATTTTCAATGAGTGGAGAAATGGTCTATTATGCTACAGAAAAGTATGGTTTAAGATCACATGGAAGCTGGGGAAGCCAGGTCGATGTTGAAGCCGTTTTTTTAACAAAAGATGCTTATTATAAATTTACTTTAAGTGAAGAAGATTACAAATTATGGAAAGCCGAAGAAGAACAATTAAAAACGAAGTCTGAAGAGGCTAAAACCAAAAAATCAGATAAAAAAGATACTGTTAATGTTGTAAAACCATTAGTAATCGAATTAGATGGATTGATGGATAGAAAAGAACGTTTGACAATTCATTCATCTGACCTACAAGATTTTATTGTAGATAAAGAAGGGACAACTTTGTATTATTTTACAACTTTCGATAAAGATTATGATCTATGGTCAACTAAATTTAAATCCAATGAAACTAAACAAGTTGCAAAATTAGCAAGTTCACCTTCAAGTTTAAATTTAGACAAAGAAGAAAAAATTATTTATTACTGCAATAATGGGGTTGTCAATAAACTTGAATTGGCAAATTCTACTCCAAAACCACTAACCGTAAATGGCGAGATGAATTGGAATGCTCCTGCAGAAAGAGAATACATGTTTGAACACGCTTGGAGACAAGTTCGAGAAAAATTTTATGTAGAAGATTTACATGGAGTTGATTGGGAAATGTACAAAAAAGAATACCAATCAAAATTAGGTTCTATAACAAATGGATTCGATTTTAGTGAATTATTATCTGAATTATTAGGTGAATTAAATGCTTCTCATACTGGTTCAGGATATAAGCCTCAAATGGATGGAGATAAATCTGCTGCTTTTGGATGTTATTTTGATTATACATTTTCAGGAGATGGATTACGAATTTTAGAAATTATGGATAAGAGCCCTTTATTGATGCATTCTAAAAAAATGAAAGCGGGAGTGATCATTGAAAAAATAGATGGACAAGCAGTTCTTAAAAATCAAAATTATTTCTCTTTGTTCAATAGAAAGGTAGGAAAGAAAGTGTTGTTATCAGTTTATAGTCCTTCTACTAAAGAGCGTTGGAACGAATTAGTTACTGCAATCAGTAATCACGATCAGCATGAGTTGGCGTATGAACGATGGACAAAACGTTGTGAGTTTTTAGTTGATAGTTTATCAAATGGGAAAATTGGCTATGTACACGTTAGAGCAATGGACTCAGAAAGTTTTAGAGAATTATTTGATAAAGCACTAGGAAAGTTAAATAAAAAAGAAGCATTAATTGTGGATACTCGATTCAATGGAGGAGGCTGGTTACACGACGATTTAGCAACTTTTTTAACGGGGAAACAATACATGAGTTTTGAGCCTAGAGGTCAAAAAAATATGGGAGGGGAACCTATTTGGAAATGGCAAAAACCATCATGCGTTTTAATGAGTGAAGGGAATTATTCAGATGCTCATTTATTTCCTTATACCTACAAAGCATTGGGTATCGGACCTCTTATTGGGATGCCAGTCGCAGGAACAGGTACTGCAGTTTGGTGGGAATCAATGATTGATGAATCTATCTATTTTGGAATTCCTCAAGTAGGTATGAGAGGAATCGTAGATGATTTTTTAGTTGAGAACCATGAATTACAACCAGATTTTAAAGTAGAAAATGAATATTCATTATTTTTGAAAGGAATTGATCAACAATTGGTTAAGGCGGTAGAAGAAATGTTGAAGGTTAAGAAATAAATAATTATTCACAAAATTATTTAAAAAATGAACGTATAAAAATTGGATTTAAATAGATTGAAATATTTAATGATGATGGATATTTAAAGCAAAAAAAAACGGTTGTCAAATTAATTGACAACCGTTTTTTTATAATGTATTGTAATTGAATATTTTATATTCTAGAACCTTCCAGTTTAGAATCTTTTTTAGAAAAATTTGGAGCAACAATCAATTCTTTTGTTCCGTGTCCCCAAGAATAGAATCCTTCACCTGATTTAACTCCTTTTTTACCAGCAACTACCATGTTTACCAATAAAGGGCAAGGAGCATATTTTGGATTTCCGAAACCATTATGAAGTACTTCTAAAATAGCTAAACAAACATCAAGTCCAATAAAATCAGCTAATTGTAATGGTCCCATTGGGTGAGCCATGCCTAATTTCATTACTGTATCAATTTCTTCAACACCCGCTACA
>CAMDMY010000050.1 GCA_945902775.1 Chryseobacterium gleum
ATAGAAAACAATTTAGAATTCAATTTCACTTCGTCACCCTCCGTAATAAACACTTCCTGAATAATTCCACTAGCAGAAGGGAAAACCTGATATTGGTCTTCACTTTCTATGATTCCTGACGCATAAACAGATTCTGTAATCGGTTCAACAGTTGGCGAAATGGATTCTACTTTCCCTTTACAAGCAGGTAGAATCGCTAATAGCAAAAGATAGTAAGCATAATTTTTCATATGCTAAAGGTAGAAAATATATTCCTCGATAAATAGGACAAGAATCAGTTATTGTTTATTTATTAACCATAAAATAACGATTTGAAAATATTTTTTTATGGAATTCGTTATAACGTTGCATCTACTTATCAAACACAAACTTTTAAATCGAAATCCTATGCAAAATCTACAAATTAAAAAACCGTGTTCAGAAAATTGGAATTTGATGAACGCTACTGAAAAAGGGGCTTATTGTCAAAAATGTGCAACTGAAGTAATTGATTTCACTTCAAAATCTCCGGAAGAAATAAAATCAGTGATTAAAAGTATAGGAGGATTTACTTTTTGCAGTAGAATTTCAAATAGTCAATTAAACCAACTAAACCAAGAATTTGAAGAATGGGAAAAAATGAATAGTCCCTCCTTTTTTCAAAGTAAATTTTTGTTTTCAATGATTCTTGTTTTTGGATTAAGTTTATTTAGTTGTGAAACGGAAGAAGGAAGACAAAAAGTAGAAAAAATCCAACAGGTTGCTGCTCAAATTATCCCTCAATTGAACGTTGAAATAAAGGATTTAAAAATAGAAGAAATTCAAAGTAAAATATCTTCAGATACAGTTATTAATAGTTTAGATTCTATAAGTGGTTCTAATTATATTGATAATGGAATTGAAGAATTAGTTGAATCACCAATAATTCGGGAAGGATCTTATAGCATGGGAGATATGGCAATGCCTCGAAGTTACATTTCATATCTAACGACTATTGAAACACCAAATGAATATGATGAAAACGGAATTAAAATCCCAACTTCTTTTGAAACTAAAATTTATCCTAATCCATCGGTTGTTGCATCTACTTTAGAACTAGGTTTTCCCTTAAAAGATAATTTTGATGTTCAACTTTTCGATATGAGTGGTAAGTTACTTCAAAAAATTTATCAAGGAGAACTAGAAAAAGGAACGCATCGTTTTCAAGTTGAGGTAAGTGATTATATATCAGGAATGTATTTAATTGTTATTTCTTCTGAAAAGTACAAGGAGACAGTGCGATTGATGAAGCAGTGAGTTGTTTAGCTCCTTCAGAGCTACGTGTTTTGGTTGTTTTTGCGATGGGCTTCACCCATCGTTACTAGATTCAACCCTTTCAGGGTTTCTAATTCTATTTAAATGAATATTTATTGGCCTGAAAGGTCAACATCGATTAACATAGGGTGAAGCCCTATGAATTTAGCAAATACAAGAGTTAGAGCCCTGAATGGGATCAATCAAATTATTCATCAAACCCTTTTTTCAACTCTTTTTTTCGGTTATAAATTTTCTTGCTAACTTCTGAACGTTCCACAAATCGTCCATCGAAAAAGCCCTGTTCTTTTTGTGATTTTCTGGAAGCTCCTATTTTGATTTTAAATAGTTGAGCTTTCGTCATTTTATTGATTTTTTTCATTTGGCTTAGGATATTATTCAAATAGAGAACATTTCGTTGCTCTTAAATCTTGAGGTTTACAAGTTGAAAAGATTAAGGATACTTCGTGAGTATTGAATGTTTTTGGTCGCATTGCAGAGGTTATAAAGTCGAATGAATAGTTAATGGTAAGTTGACTTTTCACTTTGAAATGGGCCATAAATAAAAACGCATCCGTATTTCTGTAACCGATTCCAAATCCAACTTGATTCATATAATCAAATGATAAATTTAAATCAAGCGACATCGGTCCTGCTGGAGGGATACGCATAATAAACGCTGGAAGAAATGTAAGTTTATCATGAATAGAATAACGATAACCACCATTTAAAATACTATGAAATCTAAATTTTGAATCATCACCAATGTTATTCCATTTAGAACCTATTAGATTTTGCAATACCAATCCAAAATAATAATTCTCCCCATTCCACCAAGCTCCGAAAGTAGCATCGGGTTTAATAAAATTGCTTTCACGCATTACAGTAGGATCTGGTTGAATAGTTACCGCATTTTGAGGAGAATAGCCAAATTGAACAATTCCACCAGATACCCCTAAAGACAAACGATTATCAGCAGTAAAGTTAAAATGGGCTGCATAAGCTAAATTCAAGCGTAAAGATGAAAACGGGCCGATTTTATCTGTCTCGATTTTGGCTCCAACTCCGTGTCTTGGACTATATGCATGTTTTCTAACCCCATTAATCGGAGCAGCAATTGTAAGAAATCCACTTTTGGGAGCGCCTTCAAATCCTAACCATTGTGCACGAAAAAGAGAATGAACATCTAAACAGTTTTTAATTCCAGCATGAGCAGGATTAATAGCAAATTGATGGGATGACCATTGTGTATATTGAGGTAATTGTTGAGCGACACTAGTTGATTTAATCGAAAGAAAATAACAACAAAGACTAACTAATAATATGTTGATTTTGAATCTCATCGAATTAGTGTTATACTTCCTTTAAATAGTTGTTTCGTCGAATCTTTTAACTCCAACGAATAGAAATAAGTTCCTGAAGTAAGTTCTCTGCCATTGTCTAATCCATTCCACGCTTTTGAGTATGAATATCCAGCTTTTTGAAAAACTTCTTGTCCCCAACGATCAAAAATTTGAATAAAACAATTCGGATAATTTTCAATCCCAACAATCTCAAACACATCGTTGATTCCATCGTTATTGGGAGAAAAAGTGGTTGGAATTGTTAGAGCCTCCTTTACATAAACAGTAAGATTATCAAAAGAAGTACACCCATTTGTATTGTTTTTTGCAGTTAAGGTATATGTTGTAGAAACAGCGGGAGATGCAATTGGGTCAATATTTACATTAGATGATAGCGCAAAATTGGGTGACCAAAAAAAAGAATCAGCAGTAGTAATCCCCATCAATTGGTAGGATTGACCAGCCGATATATTTGCATCTTCACCCGCTTCAACAATCACAGAATCAACCGTAAAAGCAGGTGAATTATCCGAAATTGTAATCGGACAAAGAGAATAACAACTGTTAGAAACATTTACTACATCATTTGTTTTTAAAGAAGAAGTTGAGAAAGTTGAATCTTTGGTAATAGCAACTAACTCATTGTTTATAAACCATTTAAAATCTGAACTATCTTTACAATGCTTCATTACAGCTAAAAATTGAACCACATCGTTTTTACAAATTTTATACGAACTTGCAGCAATACCGATAGTTGGTGGAGTTCGATCAACTGCTGTTCCTGAAAGTAAAACATTGAAAGTACATTCAGCCGCTTTTGTGATACCAGCACCAGATTTATCACCATTTAAAACAACATAGAAAGTCGTGTTTGCTGCCAAATTATTTGCTGATAGAGTAAAACTTGTTGTTCCATTTGAAATACAATTTCCAAGTTGACTGTATGAATTAGCCGTACATGGTGAAACCGTATTAATCAAAGAAGCTTGAATAATTTGAGATTGGCCAGGATTATTTTCGAAAACCAAATTAGAAAAATCTAATTGAACATTTCCTCCGCTTGCATTCGTTTTGAATTTTAACCAAATAGTATTATTTGCGGTAAAACAGAAATTAAAATCGTCTTCACAATCCACACATAATGATTTGTTTGCATTGATGTTATTGACAGAAATAGGGTTGTTCGGACAAAGTTCCAATGCATTAGCGCATGTGTTGTAAGCAGGTTGAGCAAGTAAAAGCGCCTTTCCGTTTAATAGGATGATTACCAATAAAATAAAGCGTAAAACAGCTTCCATTTTTTTTTAATTTTTGATGAAGTTAATAATATTTAAAAAAACGATTGTTAAGGAGTATTATTATTTAATCTAAAATTATTTTAATTATAGAAAAGGAAGAAGATTAATACACTATTTGATTCATTAAATTAAACTTAACCATGTTACCACAAGGTTAAAAATTAACCTAATATTGAATTCCGCTTTTATTAATCAATTCCAGTAATTATATTCGCAGTCTTAAATTAAAAAATTGTCATGGCGATTATAGGGAAAATTAGAGAAAAATCGGTATTATTAGTAATCATTATTGGTTTAGCATTATTAGCATTTATCTTAGGAGGATACGAGAAAATGTCACTAAACTCAGATGAAGGAATTGGATACGGAACAGTTTTCGGAGAGAAAATAGATCCTATCAAATTACAAGAAGACATTGCGAAATTTGAGCAATCTGATAGAGCTGAATTTCAAAAACAACAAAGAGAATACACTCAAAAAGACCAAGAAGCATCTGCAGATAAAGCATTTAATTTCAGAACTGAAAGTACAATTTTAGAAAAAGAATTTGAAGCATTAGGTTTAGAGATCAGCGATGTTGAGTTTGATGCATATTTGTATGGAACAGATGGTTTCACTGTAATGCCCGATTTAGCACAAGGTTTTAAAGATTCTATCACTGGTCAGTTCAGTCCTAAATTATTACAAAAAACAATCGAAAGGTTACAAG
Organism: Chryseobacterium gleum; assembly: GCA_945902775.1. Lineage (GTDB taxonomy): Bacteria > Bacteroidota > Bacteroidia > Flavobacteriales_D > Crocinitomicaceae > CAIUKX01. The sequence goes on from CAMDMY010000050.1 coordinate 4,623, forward strand.
CTTCAGCTAAACCAGAAGAGCAAAAAAGCTGGGCTGATAGTAAAGAATACTACATCAACAAAAGAAAACAAGAGAAATATTTTTCTATTTTGAATCAAGGAGTTTATGTAACAAAATTAGAAGCTGAAAACGAATACAAAGCACAAAAAGAAATTAAAAGTGTTTCTTATGTAGTTCGTCGTTATTCTGAAATTGCTGATGATAAAATCAAAATTTCTAAAGACGAATTAAAAGCATATTACGAAGAACACAAAAACGATAAAAAATACGAAAACAAACAAGCGAGTCGTGAAGTGAAGTTGTTTGATGTAACAATCAATCCTTCAAAAGAAGATTCTTCTATTTTTAATAAAACGTTAAATACAATTAAAACGCAATTTTCTACGACGAAAAATGATTCTTTATTTGTGTTAGCGAATAGTGATGTGAAATTCTTTACAAAACAAAAAGCAGCAGCGTTCAGACCAGAAGGAGATGCGAAAGCAAAACCAGGAATGACGTATCCAGCAACAATGGATACTGTTTTCAAAACAGCTTCAGTTGGACAAATTGTAGGACCATACAACGACGGTGGAAACACAAGAATTGCTAAAATTTTAGATTTCAATACAAAACTTTGTAAAGTTCGTCACATTTTGATTTCTGCTCCAAAAGGAGATGCTAAAAAAATTGCAGCTGCACAAATTAAATCTGATAGTATCTTGAAATTGTTAACGAAAGACAATTTCGCAGAATACGTTACAAAATTCACTGAAGATCCAGGGTCAAAAGAAACGGGTGGAGTTTATGAAGATTTCGTAGAAGGTGAAATGGTAAAAGAATTCTCTGATTTCGCGGCTAATATGCCTGTTGGGACTATCGGAAAAGTCAAAACAGATTTTGGTATTCACATCATTGAAGTATTGGATCGAAAAGCAATAAAATTTCCAATTTTAGCAGTTATTCAAAAAACCTTGGTTGCTAGTCAACAAACATCAGATGCAATTGAAGATGAGGTATATAAATTGTTATATAAATTAGATGCCAAAATCAACGCAACTTCAGATTTAACTAAAAAAGTAGCTTTATTCGATACAATCGTAGCAAAAGCAGGCTATATGGTTCGACCATTACAAATTCAAGAAAACAAACCAAGTGTTTACGGTTTCGAAACTCCATTTGCCGAGAACAAAATTTTAACATTAGCGTTTGCTGATGAATCAGTAGTTGGAAGTTTATGTTCAGCTCCAATTAAAGATAAAAATAGATATGTGATCGCTATGTTATCTGCTATTCACACGAAAGGGATGCCAGCTTTCGAGGAGATAGAAAAACAATTAGAAGCTGAATTAATCAAAGAAGAAAAAGTAAAACGTTTCACAGCTCAAATGTTATCTAAATCTTTAGATGAATGTGCTAAAAAAGGAAACACACAAGTAGCGAAAGCTGAAGTAACGTTTGCTAATCCACAAATTACAGGTTCTGGTAATGAGCCAGAAGTTGTTGGTTCAATTTTCTCTGGTTTGAAAAATGGAGCTAGATCAATTCCATTAAAAGGTGAGTCAGGTGTTTATGTTATCAGATTAGATAAAACGACAAAAGCACCTGCTACAACTAATTACAACATCGAGCGTGAGCAAATGTTAGCAAACTTAAAAGGAAGTGTTTCTGGTCAAGCGAGAGGAGCATTAATCAAAAAAGCAGATATCGTAGACAATAGACGTTTCAATTCTGCAGGAATTAGAAGATAAGAATAATTCAAAATATCAAATGCCTCCAATTTGGAGGCATTTTTTTTGCGCATAGGTTTTATACTAACATATTTAATTAATTTAATTCATTTGTTTGATTTACACTATATTATATAGTTTTTTACTAGTGATTGTCCCATGATTTATTAATCCCTTTCAGGCCTTGTTGGATAGTTAGTTTTCTTTTCGATGGGCTTCACCCATCGTTAATAGATATAACCCTTTCAGGGTTGATATAGCCGAATTTTCCAAATTATTTACAATTAATTATTTTTGCCCTGAAAGGGTAATATCTTATAACATAGGGTGAAGCCCTATGCAACTAATCTAAAATGAATATCAAGGCCTGAAAGGCTGGCATCCTCAATCCCAAACATACTTTTCATCATATTCCACTCTATATTTTTTTAAGAACGCTCTATATTCATTTTGAAAGGTTTTTTTACTGTGATGTTCTTTTTGATTTGCAATATAGTTTACCACTATTTCTATTTCAGATGGATTAACTGAAAAAGCACCGTAGCCATCTTGCCAATAGAAATTACTATATTCATTACCTTTTGTTTTTATCCATTTTGAAGAATTTGATTTTAGTTGTTCCATTAATTTTACAAGTGTTATTTTTTTAGAAAGTAGACATAAAATGTGAATGTGATCTTTATATCCACCTACTTTTACTACTTGACATTCGAGATTATTACATATTCCACCTAAATAGTTATGTAACTCTAATTCTATTGAATCAGGAATTAAAGATTCTCGATGTTTTGTACTGAATACTATATGAATGTAATTTTTTACTAGTGATTGTCCCATGATTTATTAATCCCTTTCAGGTCTTGTTGGATAGTTAGTTTTCTTTTCGATGGGCTTCACCCATCGTTAATAGATATAACCCTTTCAGGGTTGATATAGCCGAATAATTTTAAGTTTTCATGTGTTTTAAGTTTAGATTATTTTTAAAAAATGCTTCACTCAACTTGGATTAATAAAATTTTTCAGGGTTGTTTTAACTTAATTCATTTTAACTATGTGAATTATTTTAGATAATTACTTTTTCCATGAAATAGTTGACAGATTTAAACCTTTCAAGGTTGTTTTTAATTTATTTTCCTAAATAATTTGTAGATAATTACTTTTTGCCCTGAAAGGGAAATATCCATCAACATAGGGTGAAGCCCTATGCTACTAATCTAAAATGAATATTTAGGCCTGAAAGGCTGGTATAATAATCTTCATATGTTATTCTTTCACAAGATACTCTTCATATCAATCGATACTTATTCCCTGGAAGCATTTTAACAGCTCCTACCATCTCTAAATTAAACAATAACACATTTATCTTCGAAACAGGTGTTTTTGTTTTTAAAGCTAATGTATCAACGTTTAAATCACCTTCGGATTCCAAAATTGAAATGATTTCTACTTCCTCTTTTGAAAAATTGGTAAATAAAGCTCGTTGAACAACTTTAGGCTTGATTTCATCTTTCCATTGCATCCAAGTTAAAAAATCATTGCAGTTCGTGATGAGATGCGCCTTGTGTTTAGCAATAAGTAAGTTGCAACCTTTCGAATATATTTGACCGACGTTTCCAGGAACGGCAAAAACATCTCGACTGTAATCATTAGCTAAATCAGCAGTAATAAGAGAACCTCCCGATTCTTTGCTTTCAATTACAATTGTTGCATCAGCCATCCCTGCTACAATTCTATTCCGCATCGGAAAATTTTCTCTATCGGGATTTGTACCTGGTAAATATTCGGTTAATAGTCCGCCATTTTCTAGCATTCTTTTAGCTGTTATTTTATGTTCAGAAGGGTACATTCGATCTAAACCATGACCTAAAACTCCAATCGTAGGGACATCATATTTCAAACACAATTGATGGGCACAAATGTCTATTCCATAAGCCATACCACTTGTTACTAAGATGTTTTTACCTACAAAATCTTTGATAATTTCTTCGCATACTTGCTTCCCGTATTCAGTAGCATTGCGTGTACCAACAATTGAGACAATGCGTTGCGCGTTTAAATCCATTTTCCCTTTACTAAAAAGTAGAATCGGAGCATCAGCACATTGTTTCAATCTTCTTGGGTACGTTTCAGAAGTATAAAAATGTGTATTGATTTCATTTTTTTCGAAATAATTAACATGTTGATTAGCAATATTTAAAGCGTTTTCACGGTTCATTTGTTTTAAAAGCGGTAAACTTATTTCTGCATTTTTAGAAATCGATACTAGAGAATCGTTAAATATAGATTCTATAGAACCCACTTTTGAAAGCAAAGTTCTAGCTTTTATTGGACCAATTCCTTTTAATAATGTAAGGGCGATTTGGTAGTTTAATGTTGAGTTTTCCACGTAATTTTATCTAATTTTCTATTGAATTTAAGTAAAAATATCAGTTGAATGATGTTTTTCAGAACTTTTTATTGATAATTTTAGACAATAATTTTTTACTATGAAAGTACTTGGCATCATTCCCGCACGATATGGATCATCACGATTTCCAGGAAAACCGTTAATCGATTTAAAAGGTAAAACGATGATACAGCGCGTATACGAGGGAGCAAAAAAATCGACTTTATTGAGTGATGTGATTGTAGCAACCGATGACCAACGAATTGTTGACGAAGTAAAACGTTTTGGAGGAAATGTACTTTTGACGAAAGAATCACATCCAAGCGGAACGGATCGTTGTGGAGAAATTGCAAGTCAATATACTGATATAGATGTTATTGTAAATATTCAAGGAGACGAGCCTTTGGTAGATTACAGACAATTGGATGCGCTGATTTCTGCTTTTGATGATGCACAAACAAAAATTGCAACGCTTGGAATAAAAGACGTGACTTTGGAAGACATCAATAATACCAATCGTATTAAAATCGTAGTTGACCATAAACAAAATGCCCTCTATTTTTCGAGAAGTGCTATTCCAAATTTTGCCAATACGAAAGGAAATCCATTGGATATGTATCCGTTTTTCCGTCACATAGGTTTGTATGCTTATCGTGCTTCTGTTTTGAAAGAATTGGTAGAACTTCAACCAACTAAATTGGAAACTATCGAATCTTTGGAGCAATTAAGATGGTTGTATTACGGATATTCGATTCGAGTAGTTGAAACAACAATCGAAACACCAAATATCGATGTCCCTGAAGATGTAAAAAAAGTTATCGAATTTTTGTAACAAATTCCTCTTTCTTCCGTAACTTTATATGAAGTTTGATCATTCTATTTCAAGCTTTTCTAAAATTACGATTATGTACACTGTAGAAGAACTTATAGGAAATTTATTATTGCGCCACAATTGCGTGATTGTTCCTTCTTTCGGAGGTTTTGTTGCTAAACAAACTTCAGCTACGATCGATTATAAAAATGGGGTAATGTTACCTCCTCGTAAATCTGTTTTATTCAATCGTCAATTGGTAAATAGTGATGGTTTGTTGGTTTCTGAGTATGCATCTGCGAATAAAGTTATTTATCCAACGGCAGAAGAATCAATAACAGTTAGTGTAGCTGATTGGAACGAAAAATTACGCAACGGTGAGCGTGTTACTTTGGATCGTGTCGGATATTTGTTTTATGACCAAGAAAAAAACATCTGTTTCGAACAAGATCGTTTTTTCAATTTATTATTAGAATCTTTTGGTTTAGGTAAAGTTCATTTTGTTACCGAAGAAGACATTAAGATTTCTCAACATGCTTCTATAGTTGCGGCTCAACAAATTGAAGTTCCTGAACAAGGAGAGATCATTGAACCAACTTTTAAATTGGTATCAATGCCGATTATTGAAGAAGAGCCAGTAGTTGTTTCAGAGAAAGAATTTGTTCTAGTTGATCATCCTGCTTCGAAAACTAGATCAAACGTTTGGAAATACATTGCCGCTGCCGTTTTATTACCAATTGGATTTTATTCTTTTTGGTTACCAATGAAAACAAATGTTTTAGAATCTGGAATTTTATCGATAAAAGATTTTAATCCTTCATACAAAGCAATGGATGGAAGTTATGAGCAAAAATCGTTTCAGAAAATCAAGGTTGTTAAAAATTCAAAACCTTCTTTAGAATCGACTGTTAAAACATTGCCTTCTGATGTTGCGGTTTATTCGTATTCACTAGATGAAGACACATATATTCCTGTAAAAGTGAAAGAGGAGAATATTTCACTTTTAGCAGAAGAAACACCAGTTGTTAAAACAGACGAACCTGTTAAAAAGGAAGTGGTGAAAGAAGTAACAGTTGTGAAAACAACTCCTAAAGTTGTAAAAGTTGCTACTCAACCCGTTGTTGTAAAAAAAGCGGATGTCGTTAAAAAGACGGAAGTAGTGAAAACTCCAGAAGTTGTAAAATCGAAAAATTTTGATTTCATCGTTGGAAGTTTTGCGACAGATGAAAGTGCTAATGTATTGATTGATAAATTAAAAAGTGCTGGGTTTAAAGCTTATTTAATCACCGACGATTCAGGAAAACACCGTGTAAGTGCGGGAAGTGCTTCAACTGCTGAAGAAATCAAAGCAATTGCTGATAAATCGAAAGCGAGTGGTGTTGATGGTTGGGTTTTGAAAAAGTAATTTTTAGACTACAAGACTTTAAGAAGAAAGATTTAAAGACTTATTAATAGATTAAATGCGGTTCTGGTTAGTATCGCATTTTTTGTTTTTATTCTATTATAGGTTATAATAAGGTTTAGATTTCAGCCTTTCAGGCCTTGATATACTCGGTAGATTATAACCATAGGGCTTCACCCTATGTTAGCAGATATTACCCTTTCAGGGCAAGTAATTATATGTTTAAGTATAGTTTAACTAGTTAAATGCTAAAATTTTAATAACTCTAGATTGTTTTAAATCCTTTAATGATAAGTGAAGCCCATCGAACAAAACTATATCCAATCCAATCATTATTGGGTAATATCCCTGAAGGGGATGCATAAGTGTAATGATGGATGAAATCCATCGAAAGAAGTTTAACTTCTAGTGTCTAAAAGTCAAATGTCTTCAAAAAGTACAATTAAGTCTAACATCTAGTGTCTAAAAATCTAACATCTCCTTAATGAAAATAACCCCAAACCAATTTCGCTTTCGCTTTCCCGATGATATTTTCTAATTCTGAAATTGATTTTTCTTTGATGGCACTCACTGTTTTGAAAGCGACCATCAAATCTTCTTGTGTTTTTGGACCAACGCCTTCTATTTGAGTTAATTCTGAAACCAAGGCGGTTTTGCTTCGTTTGTTTCTGTGGTGCGTAATTCCAAAACGATGGGCTTCGTTTCGCATAAACTGAATTACTTTTAGACTTTCGGTTCGCTTATCTAGATAAATCGGTAGACTATCTCCAGGGAAAAAGATTTCTTCTAATCGTTTAGCAATTCCGACGATGGCTATTTTTCCTCTTAAATCTAATTTCTCTAATGCTTTTAATGCTGAACTTAGTTGACCTTTTCCACCATCGATTATAATCATTTGCGGTAGACTTTGATTTTCGTCTAGCATACGTTTGTAGCGACGGTAAACAACTTCTTCCATTGTTGCAAAATCGTCTGGTCCGACCACTGTTTTAACATTGAAATGGCGGTAATCTTGTTTACTCGGTTTTGCATTTTTGAATACTACACAAGCTGAAACGGGATTAGTTCCTTGAATATTCGAGTTATCGAAACATTCCATATGAACAGGCAATTCAGGCAATCGGAAATCTTTTTTCAATTGTTCCAATATGCGTTCTGAATGACGTTCAGGATTGATTATTTTTTCTTGTTTTAATTTTTCAAGGCGGTAATAATTTACGTTACGAAGTGAAAGTTCAATCAATTGTTTTTTGTCGCCTCGTTGTGGAACGAAGAAATCTATTCCATCGATTTTTAAATCTACTTTTTCTGATAAAATCACTTCTTTCGATTGACTAGAGAAACGATCTCTGAATTCAGGCAAAGCGAAACCGATAATATCTTCGGCTTTTTCTTCTAACTTTTTCTTTATTTCCGTCGTGTAACCATGAATAATCGAACCTTTATTGATTACTAGGTAATTAACAAAAAATGATTTTTCATCTTCAAGTAATGTAAAAACATCTACTTGTTCGATTGTTGGTGAAACTACTGTCGATTTGGCTTTATACCTTTCAAGAGCAGCGATTTTTTCCTTGATTTCGTGAGCCTGTTCGAACTCGTATTTATCGGCATATACTTGCATTATGTTTTTCAAGTGCGATAAAACAGGCGTCAAATTCCCTTTAGCGATGTGTCCGATTTGAGAAATGTAATCGTCGTATTGTGCTGCAGTTTGTTTTCCTTCGCACGGACCTTTACAATTTCCGATGTGGTATTCTAAACATACTCTAAATCTTCGTTGTGCGATATTTTTTTCAGATAAATCATACGAACAGTTTCGAATAGGGAATAACTCTTTTAAAAGCGTTAATAAAGTATTTAAAACCTTCACGTTGGTATACGGACCAAAATACAACGAACCATCTTTTACAATTCGACGAGTAGAGAAAACCCTAGGAAAAGGCTCTTTTTTAATGCAAATCCAAGGATAGGTTTTATCGTCTTTGAGTTGAATGTTGTATTTCGGTTGGTACTTTTTAATCAGATTATTCTCCAATAAAAGCGCATCATTTTCCGTCTCAACTACAATGTACTGTAAATCAACTATTCGTCGAACCAAGAGAATCGTTTTCCCATTGTCTTGATTCTTATTGAAATACGAAGAAACCCGATTCTTTAAATTTTTTGCCTTCCCAACATAAATAATTGTCCCCGAAGCATCAAAATACTGATACACCCCCGGACTAGACGGAAGAGCCTTTATTTTAAGAGCTAATGCTTCAGATTTTGTAGACATTATTTTCTATGTTATTAATATTTAAATTAATTCGTCGAATTATTAGAAACAAAAAAACCCTTTGTTAATTAACAAAGGGTTTAAAAAAAGTAGTTTTTTTATTTCTTTTTTAAGATAATTACTGTATTGTCTTCAACACTAGTCATCGTTAAATCTGTTTTGCTATAACTATTAATTGTCATATCCTCCGGTGTTGAAACTTGTCCAGAAGTAGGCGTTTCAGTCATTGTGATTTTTGTATCATCTGTTAAAACGTAAGTACCTGTACTACTTTCTGAAAATGATCCTTCTGTTATTTTTGAAGTAAAAGCACCTTTGCCTTTTTTATCTTTCGTAAATTCAATTGTCATTGTTAAACCGATAGATGAAGGTAGTTGACCATTAACAGAAACAATGTCCCAAGTCCCATCAATTTTTTTGTTTAATCTTGATTCTTTAGAACAAGATACTAAAGCTAAAATAGCTACTGCTAAAAATAAAATTTTTTTCATGGTTGTTTTTTTAAATTAAAATTTTTGTCAAAAATAATTTATTTTATTTAATAATTACATTAAAATTGAAATTAATCTACACAGCCAAACATCCAATACCAAATACCTAGCAACTACCTCTTTATGATTTCAAACAACTCATTCAAATTCGGAGAAATAATAATCTCGATTCTTCTGTTTTTTGCTTTTTCTTTCGTGTCTACAGGAATGTATTCTGAACGACCAGCTGCCATTAATTGAGCAGGATTTACTTTAGAGTTCGCTGTCATAATTTCAACAACTGCTGTCGAACGAAGAACAGATAATTCCCAATTGTTTTTTGGACTGTTCGGACTGTTGAATTTATCCGTATCTGTATGGCCTTCAACAATAATTTCAACCTCTTTTTCAGATTCAAGAACTTTCGCTAAATCGATTAATGCTTTTTTACCACCTTCTTCAACCACTGTACTTCCAGAGTTGAATAATAATTTAGCTTCAAGACTAACATAGATTTTTCCGTTTTTCTGAACAACTGTTAATCCTTTGTTTTCGAAACCTTTCAATGCATTAGCAACTTTAGTTTTTAATGCTTTTACTGCTTCGTCTTTACGTTGAATCAATTCCTCTAATTCATTTACACGTTGCTCTCTTTCGGCTAGTAATTTTGATTTAGTTGCTAATTCAGTTTCCAATGCTGTTAAAGCATCTTCTTTACGTTGAAGTTCTAAATTTTTCGACTCTAAATCAGACTGTAAACCAGCAGTTTCTCTAGCTCCAGATAATCTGAATTTATCAAATTTTGTTTGTAAAAGATCGTTTTCTTCCTGAATCTTATCGTATTGAATTTGAAGTAATCTTAATTTACTTCCCAATTCAGTCGTATCGATAATCAACGATTTGATTTCTTCTTTCGCCACTCCGTAACGTGCTTCAACATCTTTGAATTTTCCTTCAAACTCCAGTGAACTGCTTTTATATTTTTCTAAATCAATACTACATTGTTTTTCACGCGCTACCAAGTCGTTGTATTTTTTTGCCGGTACGCAAGAGAAAAGGATAAGTGAAAAAACAACCAATACGTTTACTGTCTTCATATTTTCTTTATTAATTCTTATTCTGTTTACTGAATTATAATTCGTAACAACAAAGATGAGAATGAAATGGGCTGTTTTTTCTAAGAAGTAAATTAATTATGAACGTGCTAATGTTACTTTTTTCAAAAACTCATCCCGAAGAAAAATCGGTATTCAAACAGTTCGAAATTTATCACTTTTAAATCTATGGGACCCAATCTAATTATTACGTGCGGTTCACACTTAGATTTTAGTTTTTTCTTTAATCTAACTTTTCTTCTGTTACTTTTTCAAATACATGTATTATGGATTTAGAAACTATAAATAAATGAGCTATGAGCGGAGGAAAAGAAACACCCAGACAAAAAATGATTGGCTTGATGTACTTGGTATTGATGGCGTTATTGGCCTTGAATGTTACGAAAGAAGTTTTGAATGCTTTCGTTGCGATTGAAGAAAATGTTCAAAAAGGATCGTTGACGCAATTGGATAGGGGTGAAGCATCGAAAGCGGATTTAGTGGAAGCGAAAAATGATATTAGTCCCGAAAAGGTAAAAAAAGTGAAGTACTTTTTAGAAATCATTGCCAAAATCGATAAAGAAACGGCTTCTCGCATCAAAGAAATCGATAATATAAAATTAGAAATTCTTAAAAAAAGTGGGGAGAAGGTTGATGTCGAAAAACTGAATGACAAAGAAACAATCCTATGGAAAAAATATTCAGACAAAGAACCGTTAAAACCTTCTAGAATGAATTTAATGGCGGTTCAGGCGAAAGATCAATTTGATGTACCAATGCACGAAATTATCGGTGATGATTTAACCAATATCACCGGAACAGGAAAACATTTATGGAAAAGTTACAACAGTTACCGCAATACTATTTGTGATTTAGTGGGAACTTATTCACCTCCGGGAGGAAAAACGTGGTCGTTTAAAGCTTCGGACATCAATGCTTTCGAAGACAATGCGGATTTGTCTAAAAAAGTAGATAAAATGATGGGAAAAAGTAAGTTTAACGACGTAGACGATTACGAAGTATTGAAACAATTATACATTGAACTGACTAAAAATGAACGTTATAATACGGAAGAATTAAAAAACATTCATTGGATTGGAAAAACATTTGACCATTCTCCATTGGTTGCAGCGATTGCTTCGTTGACTTCGCTTCAACAAGAAATTTTATCTGCACGAGCGACAGCTGTTACCCACATTAAAAACCGTGTTTCTACTGGTGAATACAGTTTTAACAAAGTGGTTGGTTTAGCGTATGGTCAACCGATTGCGAACGTGGGCGATGAGGTTGAATTATCAGTGATGATGGCGGCTTTTGATTCGGATAATCAACCAACGATTACAGGTCCGGGTGCTATTTCATATCCTGGCGATGGACAAGGAATATTAAAAGTAAGAGTAAGCGGTTCCAATGAAATGGTGTTGAACGGAACGGTTTCCATTAAAAAGAAATCGGGTGAAATGAAAACTGAAAAATGGTCACACAAAGTAAAAATTATGAAACCTCAAGGAACAATTTCCTTACCCGGAATGAATGTGTTGTATCGTAATTATGACAATGAATTGGTAGGTGTCGCATCAGGATACGATGAAACGATTTTGACACCGGTTGATAATGTTAAAATCGTTAAAAAAGGAAATATGTACATTGGAATTCCAACGGCAGGAAGAAATTGTTCTATATCTATTTCAGGAAGAAATTCTGTTACTAAAAAAACTGTGAATTTAGGGACACAAACTTTTAGAATAATGGATTTACCAAGACCGTCATTGTTTTTGGGTTCATTAGAATCAGATCAAGATAATGTTACAAATGGAATCTTAAAAGGAATGAACAAACTATTTGTAAGGTATTCAAAAGACATATTATTGACATCCAATTTTAATGTTGATAAATGGTCTCTAACATTAACTCATTCTCAAGGTTCTAAAACTGTTGATGGTTCAGGTCCAAATATTGGAGGAAATGCGAATGCTGCTAATCTACTAAGAATGGCAAAAGCAGGAAATGTAATTACAATTTCAGGAAGTTATACAGGTCCTGTAAATGGTCGATTTAAGTCTTTTGTTTTAAAAGTTAAATAATCAATCACCTAAAATCAGGCACAGGTTGTGAAAGGGAACCGTGGGGATGAAGTGAAAACTTTGTTCCTGCGGTTTTTAATCATAATTAATTTCAACTGGGTAGTGATACTAACCACTTGGCGATTTTTATTTACCATTTTTTTGATACTTAAATTATTTCACCTGCCCACAGTTTTTCTAAAAAGTCTTTCCAAGGAAGTATCAGAATGTTGTCTAAAATTCTAGGCAAAGGTTCAGTACAAACTATAATCGCTTTTTTCACTTCATATTCTTCTTTAAACGCTTTTAATCCTGACAAATGTTTAGACGTAATATTGCTAGAAGATTTAATTTCTATTGCAACTTCATTAGTTCCTAAAATAAAATCCACTTCAATTTGCGATGCGGTTCTCCAGTAGGAAATGAGATATTCTAGCCCTGAATAATGTTTGTGAGCCATTAATTCTTGAAAAATAAACGATTCAAAAGCGTGACCAAATAGTTCACTTCCTTTTTCAATTCTTCCTCGATTTAGTAAATTATTGGCAACCCCTACATCAAAAAAGTAAAATTTAGGCGCTTTAATTACACGTCTTTTTGGTTTTTTCTGATAGACAGGTATAAAATATCCTAATAAGGTATCTTCTAAAATTTGAAAATATTCTTTAATAGTTATCGCTGATACACCACAATCTGCAGCGATATTTGTATAATTAACCATTTCACCCTGACTAAATGCGGCAGCGTGAAGAAATCTTGAAAAGACATCAACGTTTCTAATTTTAGCTTCAGCAACTATTTCATCTTGGAGGTAATTACCTATGTAAGAAGCGATTAATCTTTTTGGATTTTCAGATAAATAATGACGCGGTAAAAGGCCATTATTCAACGCTCTATCCAAATCAAAGTTTGGAATTTCTTTATATGTTAACGGATATAATGAATATTTTAAAGCCCTTCCCCCCAATAAATTTTCACCAGAACGAATAATTTTTCTTGGACTTGAACCACTTAATATAAATTGGATGTTATGATTAACGATTAACCAATGCACTTCATTTAGTAAGATTGGAATACGCTGAATTTCATCTATGATGACCAACTTTTTTTCTTGCGCTAAAATTGTTTCTCGAAGGTATTCAGGATTTGTAACCAATCGTTTGTATACATCTGAAAGCAATAAATCAAAAACTAATGCTTCAGGAAAGAGAGTTTTTAGTAATGTACTTTTTCCAGTTTGACGAGCACCCCAAAAAAAGATACTCTGTCCATCATTATCAATAAAAACTTGTTTTCTTATTAAATCCATCGTCTTTAATTTTATACAAATTTATAAAATTTTGATGATAATCCAAAGCAATACTTTGTTTTTACATGATAATCCAAAGTAACACTTTGTTTTTACATGATAATCCAAAGTACATGCTATTAAAAATTCACTTAAAATAGATGTTAATAATCTAATAATTAACACATTGTAAGGACAGGTCGCGAACTGTCCTTACAATGTGTTACCCTTTCACCAAAGAAACTTTAGCATCTCCTTCGTTTTCCAAATCGGTTACTAATGCTTCTCCTCCTAACACTTCAAATACAATTTCATTTGCTAATACTTCGTTGCAAACATATTCTTTGTTCGCTGCAATTGCACTTTGAATTAATGCGTTTGTATCTACTTTTAATAAAATTCTGTCTGTGATTTCTAAACCTGAATCTTTACGTAAATTTTGAACTCTGTTTACTAATTCACGGGCAATTCCTTCCGCTCTTAATTCTTCTGTGATGGTAATGTCTAACGCAACTGTTAAGCCACCTTCAACACTTACTAACCATCCTGGAATATCTTGTGCTAAAATTTCGAAATCGTTTAAGTCTAAAGCAATTGCTTCACCTTCAATCTCTCCATTCCATCCGCTGTTTGCTTCGATTTTAGCAATGTCATCCGCTGTGAATTTCGCTACCAATACAGAAATCGCTTTCATTTGTTTTCCGTATTTCGGTCCGATTGTTTTGAAATTTGGTTTGATGCTTTTTACTAAAACACCGTTTCCTTCTTCTAACAATGTCAACTCTTTCACGTTTACTTCAGAAAGAATTAAATCTTTTACGTGATTGATGTTGTCCGAGAACGATTTACTCAACGTTGGAACCATTATCGTTTGTAACGGCTGACGAACACGAATCCTCTCTTTCTTACGAATACCTAAAACCAATGAAGAAACGCGCTGAGCGATGTCCATTTGCGCTTCTAATTCTGTATCGATGATTGATTGATCTACTTTCGGGAAATCTGCTAAATGCACAGAAATTACATTGTGACGTTTTGTAACCGCATTTAAGTCGTTGAACAATTGATCCATAAAGAACGGTGCAATTGGAGAACCTAAAATAGCTACTGCTTCTAAACAAGTGTATAATGTTTGGTAAGCTGATAATTTATCTTTTGAGTTGTCGCTTTTCCAGAATCTTCTTCTACACAAACGAACGTACCAGTTTGATAATTGATCTGTAACGAAATCTTGAATCAATCGTCCCGCTTTTGTAGGTTCGTATGTTTCAAATGCTTCTTCTACATTTTGAATTAAAGAATGTAATTGCGACAACACCCAACGATCGATTTCTGGTCTTTCATTCAATGCGATATCAGGAGCTGAATAATCAAATCCGTCGATGTTTGCATACAATGTGAAGAATGAATACGTGTTGTATAATGTACCGAAGAATTTACGTTGAACCTCTGTAATTCCGTCTAAATCAAATTTCAAGTTATCCCACGGTTGCGCATTTGTAATCATATACCAACGCGTAGCATCCGGACCGTATTGCTCTAAACATTTGAATGGCTCAACCGTATTTCCTAAACGTTTCGACATTTTTTGTCCGTTTTTGTCTAGTACTAATCCGTTTGAGATTACATTTTTATACGCTACTTTGTCGAATACCATCGTTGCAATTGCGTGTAACGTATAGAACCAACCACGTGTTTGATCCACACCTTCTGCAATGAAATCACCTGGATATCCTTTGTTATCGTCAATTAATTCTTTGTTTTCGAATGGGTAGTGCCATTGTGCGTAAGGCATTGAACCTGAATCGAACCAAACGTCGATTAAGTCAGATTCTCTTTGCATCGGTTTACCTGAAGCAGAAACCAACGTAATTGTATCTACATAGTTTTTATGTAAATCAATCTTCGCATAATTCTCTTCTGACATATCTCCAACCACGAAGTGAGTCAATGGATTTTCAGCCATAACACCTGCTTTAACCGCTTTTTCACATTCGTTTTTCAATTGTTCAACTGAAGAAATAATGATTCTTTCGTCTCCTTCAGCAGTTGACCAAATTGGAATCGGAATACCCCAATAACGAGAACGAGATAAATTCCAATCGTTTAAGTTTTCTAACCATTTTCCAAAACGTCCTGTACCTGTAGATTCAGGTTTCCAGTTGATTGTTTTGTTTAATTCCAACATTCTATCTTTCGCAGCTGTTGCTTTGATGAACCAAGAATCCAATGGGTAATATAAAATCGGCTTGTCAGTTCTCCAACAATGTGGGTAACTATGCTCGTATTTTGAAACGTTGAACGCTTTGTTTTCTAATTTTAACTT
>CAMDMY010000051.1 GCA_945902775.1 Chryseobacterium gleum
CCTGATGTAAATCATTTTTTCACTGTCCTAAAACAGCGAAATTCGGTGTTTATTTCTGAATTCATACAAAAATCAAAATGAAAAAGACACGATCGATTGAATTAATGGCTCCTTTGGGCTGATTACAGATGGGGGATTTCTAGAAAAGATGGGAAATATTTTACGTAGGGACAGTGCATGCCCTGTCCCTACAAAATAGGAAAAAACCAATAAATTAATAACCATTTTTAAATCCTTCAAATACATTTCTTTATCTTTGCCTTATGGCATCAAATAAAACTACATTTATCTTAACAGATATTGAGGGAACTACCACTTCAGTTTCGTTCGTTTATGAAATATTGTTTCCTTATTTTAGAAACAATATTCAACAATTAAAAGAATTACAACAACTTCCTGAAGTTCGTGAAGCTTTTGAACAAATGATTGAACTAGCTAAAGAATTAGAAGGAATTCAATTGATTGAGACAGATGAAATTATCCATAAATTGTTAGAGTGGAGTTTAGCAGATAAAAAAATTACACCTCTTAAAACGTTACAAGGAATACTTTGGGAAAATGGCTACAAGTCAGGTGAAATTAGAGGGCATGTTTATTCAGATGTAAAAGAAAATTTAGAAAAATGGAAGGATAATGGAATAGAATTAGGTGTGTTTTCTTCTGGTTCCGTTGCTGCTCAAAAATTAATTTTTGGATTTAGTGAATTAGGAGATTTATCACCCCATTTTAGTTATTATTTTGACACTAAAACTGGTGGTAAAAGAGACGTAGAAACATACACTAAAATTAGTCACCAAATAAATAAAACTCCTACTTCTATTTTATTTTTATCTGATATAATTGAAGAGTTGGAAGCAGCTAAAAAAGCTGGTTATCAAACACTTCAATTAGTTAGACAAGGAACCATACCTAATTGGGATAAAACCGTAACCAACTTCGACGAAGTAACAAAATATTTGATTAATTAAATTATTTATTGTAATTTAAATCTTTGATAGTAATGTCTTTATAAAAATTAACTTGAAAGTATATCTGCTTTTTACATTTCTAATCGCTTCATTTTGCTCGTTTTCGCAAGATAACGGGGCTGTTTGGGCTACTGTTGAAGATATAACACTTTTAAAATTTCAAAAAACGAACAACGAAAAAGTAAAATATGCTTCACCTAAACTTCAAAAATTAGTTAACCTATTTAATATTAATAATGTAATACCTGCTTTTCCGAATTCAAAAGATAAAAGTTTGCAAAAAGTGTATGAATTTCAATGTAATTGCAATTCATCCTTTTTATCTCAAGCTCTTAGTAAGTTTGGTGAAGGTATAATAAAGCCTGAAGAAGCGCCAAAATATGAGTTATTAGACAATCCAAATGATTATAATTTAGCATTTGCAACAGATTATGCATTAGATTTGATTAATGCAAAAGACGCTTGGGAAATTTCAAAAGGAGATTCTACTATTGTAATTGCCATTTCAGATGCAAATTTTAAAATCACAAATCAAGAATTAGCAGGTAAAATACAATACATTGAGCCGAATTTGTCAAATCCAAATGTAGCACATGGAACTCAAGTGGCAATTACGGCTGCTGGTAAAACCAATAACAATTATGGAAAAAGTTCGATTGGTAGGAATAGTGGTTTGAGGTTGTATTCAATGGGCTACAATCAAATTCTTCAAGCTTCATATGATGGTGCTAAGATTATTAATATGAGTTGGGCTTCCGGTTGTAGTTTAAATGATTATTGTCAAGCAGTAATAGATGAAATTTATAACAATGGAACCATTTTAGTTGCTTCTGCAGGAAATGGAAATACATGTGGTACACCCGACCGATTAGTTTACCCTTCTGCTTATAATCATGTGATCTCTGTCACTTCAATTGGGAGCAATGATAACCATGAATACCTATCTAATGGTACAGTATTTTCACATCAACATAATGCAACTGTAGATATCTCAGCACCTGGTTATGGGATTCCAGTTATAAGTCCAAATGGTGGTGCCAATTATGTGTCTGGAACCTCATTTGCGGCTCCTTATGTAACAGGGACAATTGCTTTAATGTTAGAAGTAAATCCTTGTTTAACAGCAGAGCAAGTTGAAGCAATATTGAAAGAATCTTCTGTAAATATCGATGATAAAAACCCTACCTACATTGGACTATTAGGTGCTGGTAGATTAAATGCAGGTGAAGCATTAAGACGTACTAAATTATTAAAAAAATTAAGTTTAAACGTTAGCGATACAGATTATTCATGTCAAACTGAAACTAGAAAATTAACGTTAGCTGCTGATGGTGGTACTGCCCCTTATTCTTTTTCAATTAATAACATAACTTGCTCATCTTCATTAGATTCGATTATAGATGGGATATACACTATTACCTTAAAAGATTCTTTTGGGTGTGAAACAGATACGTTAATTACTATTGGCGACACTAATAAAGCAACTGTTAATTATGATTTTATAGGAAATGTTATCATAAATTCCCCAACTTTTAATTTAGTTGATCAAAATGGAGATGGCATAATAAAAGTAAAGGGAAACATTACAATTGCTGAAGGAACAACTTTTGAAATTGCTGAAAAACGAATTGAGTTTGCATATAATAAAGGTGAATTTATCGGAATTACGATTGAAAAAAATGCAGAATTATCAATTGTTAAAAATTCAATTATTAAAGGGTTAAGTTCATGTCCCACAAAATGGGATGGAATTAATATCGCTTCAGGTATAAATGGAACAAAGGCTGGAAAACTTAAATTAGATTTTGTTAATATTTACGATGCAAAAACAGCAGTTTCTACACTACCAATTGATACAACGATACTTGGAATAAATTATGGGACCTTTACAATAACTAATTCTGTTTTTACCAATAATGCAATTGGAATAAATTTATACTCGAATAACAGTACAGTCGATTCAAGCTTTATTGAAAAAACGATATTTTTAACTGTTGATTCAACATTAATAAATCCGATTCATATTCAATTAACCAATTCTTCAAATAGTGCATTTTTAAAAAATAGATTTTTTGGAAATTTAGTAGAAACACAAAATAATAAAGGTACCGCAATCCTATCCAGAAATTCGAATTTATACTTAGCTGAAAACTTAGTAAATGATTTACTTTCATTAAGTTCAAATGGGAATGAATTCTATAATCTTGCATCTGGAATAAAGACGTATCATTCAGATCTAAAGGAACATACTATTGAAGTAATAGGTAGTTATTTTTCGAATGTAAACGAAGCCATCTTGTTAGATATAAATTCAAAAGGAATGATCAATAATAACGAAATTGACGTGCCGATTGGAACATTTTCTAAAAAGAATTACGGTATTTCAATCTCTCCTAAAAGTTCATTCGTGGTTACAGATAATTTATTTACTACTTCAAATCTATCTCCTTACAATCAATTTGGAGTGATAATGAACAACAGTGATACCAATAAAATGGACGTATATCGAAATGATTTCACCGGTAATTTTACGGCTGCAAATTTATTTGTAGGTAATAATTTAAAAACATTAATCGATTGTAATAAATACAGTGGAAATAACGAACATCACTGGCTAGTCCAATCTGGAAAATTAGGAGATCAAAGTGGAACTGATATAAATGGCCAATTTTTAATCTACAAAAATCAATTTAATAATTGCATTGATGATAATGCTGAAATTGAATTGGATGTAAACTCTACAGGATTTATTTATCAATCAAAAGAAGTATACATGCCAACTAAAACGCCTCCAGAAGTTATAAAACAAGTGATCTTAAAAAATGGAGAAGACAATCAGTGTAGAAACTTCTATGATCCAACTCATCCAATAAAAACAGTAGAAGATGAAATAAAGGTAGCAGGAGTAATTGTCTTTCCAAATCCAACAAGAGATATTTCACAAGTTATATGGCACGAAACGGATATAGATGAAATTTCAATTTATAATATGTCAGGTAAATTAGAAAAAACAGCTATAGTAGCTGGTGAAAATGGGGTTTTTGAACTAACTAATTTAACCAATGGGGTATATTTAGTAAAATTGGTTTATAAAGGAATTGTTTTTGAAACAGAAAAATTGGTAGTTGAAAGATAGTTGTTAAATTTATCTCTGATTTAGTCTATATAATAGACTTGGTCTACTAATCAATTGAATAAAAACAATTCTGAAGAATGAAAAAATGGATTCCCCTTTTAGCCCTTTTAATTTGTTGCATGATTTGGGGAACAACGTTCGTTGCAGTCAAAAATATTTCAGAATTAATTGACCCTTATTTATTAGCAACTCTTAGAAGTTTAATTGCTGTTTTGGTATTGTTCCCAGCACTTCTAATTACGAAAAATAAGGGGAGTTTTTTTAATAGACAAGCTATAAAATATGGTTTGATCACTGGACTTATTTTAGGAGGTATCTATGTCGTTCAAACAATTGGAATGAAATTTACAAGCTCTAATCATAGCGCATTTATTTCAAGTTCTGCTGTCATTATGATTCCTATTATTTTAGTTTTAGCAGGAAAACAAAAACTAAATTTTAAACAAATTTCGTGTATTGCAGTAATCGCTTTAGGTTTATATCTATTAACAAATACAAATGATAATCAACCTTATAATATAGGTGATACAATCACTTTTTTTGGCGCAATTATTTGTGCATTACACATTATTTTATCAGGCCAATATGTTCGTAAAACTGATTTTTTAGGCCTCGTATTTTATCAATTCCTATTTGCTGGAATCATTTCGTTGATCGGATTATTTGTGAGTTCAGAAATAACACAAACAAAAATTCTATACCAACCAACAGCTCTGAAAGGGTTATTATATCTTGGTTTTTTCGGAACGTTAATTTGCTTCTTTTTAACAATTTGGGCTCAAAAATTTGTTAGCACTATTACAACCGCTATGATTTTTTCGCTTGAACCTGTTTTCGCTGCCATTACTAGTTTCATTTTATTAAATGAAAAGTTGCCTCCTTCTGAAATAGTGGGTGCTATGTTTATTCTTGGAGGATTAATTTTATTTAATTTAATAAAATCAAAGTCTGAAATTAAAACGCATTAAAATAGTTAATATAAAGTATATGTTAAATTTTGTTGACCTTGTAAAGTACAAATCAGATAAAAATGATAATGAATCATTTAAAGAATCTATTCTAATTAATTTGATTTTTACTGTTGCAATATTCTTGTTTCTATATGCCCTAAATAATCTCCTAATTAATCATAAATATGGATTCTGGTTTATGAGTTTAAGCAGTATCGCTGAATTTATATTAATTAGTTTATTTTTCAAAAAAAAAATTTCATATACCTATACCGTTAACATTGGCATTCTTTTAGGAACTATTTCTTTAATTTCAGATATATTTTATACAACTGGTATCTCATCTCCCACCTTACCTTGGATTATAATAGCGCCAACTGTTTCCTTTTTACTATTAGAAAAAAGTAGTTCAACTTATTTTTGGATTATATCGAGCATTTTTACCATTTTATTTTTTGGTATCCTTAATATAGAAGGAATTGTTTTTGAAAATAAAATCAATCCGGATTATTTTGCTTTTTATCACCTTTCATCCTATATAGGGTTAGTATTTATGTTGGTCATCATCGCGAATATTTTTGATAATAAAAAAAATAGAATATATAACGAATTACAACAAAAGCAAACAGAATTACAAAACAGTGAAACCCGATTTCGAACCATGTTTGAAAAAGCGCCGCTAGGTATTGGATTAACAAATTCAATTACGGGTGCTATTTCGGAAATGAATCCTCGCTATGAAGAAATAGTTGGAAGAAATGAGAATGAATTAAAACACAGCGATTGGATGAGTATAACACACCCTGATGATATTCAAGCTGATTTGCATAATATGGCCCTAATGAATGCGGGAGAAATTCAAGGGTTTAAAATGGAAAAAAGATACATTAAACCAGATGGAGCAATTGTTTGGGTGGATGTTGCAATAACTCCAATTGTCACGGATGATAAAAACAATCCATATCATTTGTGTATGATTGAAGATATTACAGACAAAAGACAAGCAGAAGTAATTGTTAGAAATAGAGAATTACTAATACAACAAAATGTTTTAATGGGATTAAGTCTGATTCCGACTGAAATGGAATTTGAAGAGAAAATTAAGACAATTTTGGTTAAGTCAGCTGAATCATTGAATTGTGAATACACAAGTTTTTGGTCAATTGATAACGAAGAATTATCCACAAATTCTTTTTATAAGCTAAGTGACAACACTTTTGTTGATGGGAATTCATATACTAAAAATGACTGTCCTATATACTTTAGTGAAATTAAAAAAAATCAAAACATCGTTGTAAATAATGTTTATGAGCATTCTGCAGTGACTGAATTTATACCTAATTTCAAAGAAAACAATATTTTCTCCCTTTTAGATATTCCTGTTAGAAAAGGAAATGAGATTATTGGAATATTTAGTTTTGAGCATTCAGATAGTGTTCGAAATTGGACCCGTTCAGAGGAAGTTTTTGCTAGATCAATATCAGATTTTATCATTTTAGCTTATGAAAGTGAAGAATTAAAACAAGCGAAAGAAAAATTAAAAATAAATGAAGAACGTTGGAAATTTGCAATTCAAGGAAGTAACGACGGTCTTTGGGATTGGAATGTGGAAACTTCAGAAGTATATAGATCACCTCGTTGGTATGAAATACTTGGATTTGATTCGACCGAAATAAATAACAACTTAGAAGAATGGTTAAATAGAATTCATCCGAATGATATAGCACAAGTTAATATTGAATTAAAAGGACATTTCTCAAATAATAACAAAAGCTATACAACTGAACATCGTATATTATGTAAAGATGGAGCCTATAAATGGGTATTAGATCGAGGTAAAATTATAGAAAGAAACAACGAAGGTAAACCATTGCGAATTGTTGGAACTACAACAGACATAACAAAACGTAAAAGGGCTGAAGAAGAACTTTTACAAAGTGAAGGAAAACTTCAAGCTATTTTTAAAGGCTCAAATGACGCAATTTTACTTCTAACTGAAAAAGGATTTTTTGATTGTAATCCTAAAGCATTAGAAATGTTTGGACTAAAAGATATGCAAGAATTAATCAATGTACATCCTTCGGAAGTTTCTCCAGAATTTCAAATAGATGGCCAAAGCTCAATCACAAAAGCAGATGAAATGATCCAAATTGCCCTTAAAAACGGAGTGAATCGATTCGAATGGATGCACAAACGTAAAAATGGGGTTGTTTTTCCTGCTGAAGTACTTTTATCTGCTTTTGAATATGGTGGAGAAATTGTAATTCAATCAACTGTTCAAGATATTACTGAACGTAAAAAGGCAGAAGAAACCATTAAGCAAAATGAGGAAAAATACCGTTCATTAATTGAAAATTCCCCCGAAATTATTTTAATTGTCAATAAAGATGAAAAAGTGGAATTTTCAAATTTTGCGAATACAAGGTATGGCGAAGATGAAATAATAGGTCACGATTTATATGAATTTGTATTTGAACAACACCATGAAATGATTCGTGAAGCGCATCGCAAAGTATTTGAGGGAGAAAAATCACAAAGTTATGAAACTGAAGGAAAAAATGCGAATGGTGATAAAATATGGTATTTAACACATGTTGGCCCAAAATACTTTAATAATGAAGTAGTTGGGCTAGTCTTATTTATAAAAAACATCACTGATAGAAGAATAGATGAAGAAAAAATAAAACAATCACTGCATGAAAAAGAGGTGCTTTTAAAAGAAGTTCACCATCGAGTAAAGAACAATCTTCAAATTATTTCTAGTATTTTAAATCTTCAATCTACTTCTGTATCTGATAAACAAACGTTAGATTTATTAAAAAACAGTCAAGATCGAATTCGTTCAATGTCGCTTATTCATGAACTTTTATACCAAACAAAAGATTTTTCAACAATTAATTTCTTGGAATATATTCGAAGCATTTCTACCAATTTATTTCAATCATACAATCAAAATAAAAACATCGATTTAGTTTTAGAATTACAACCTGTTGCTTTAGATCTTGATTTAGCAATTCCATGTGGATTGATAATCAATGAGTTAATAACTAACTCGTTGAAATATGCTTTTGAAATTACAGGATCTGGAGAAGTGAAAATTATCTTAAGCCAGTTAGAGGATGAAGTACTCCTTACCATTGAAGATAATGGAAAAGGTTTCCCAACAACAATCGATTTTAGAGATACAGAATCATTAGGAATGCAACTTGTTGTATCCTTAGTAGATCAAATTGACGGTGAAATTAAATTGGAAAGTGTTTCTGGAACGAAATACGAACTCCGTTTTAAAAATGTATTGACGGGTGCTGAACGTTTAAATTAAACTCCTACATTTTTTTCAAACGCTGCTCCAAATGAGATAAATGAATCTGTACTTCCAACTCCTTCAATGTTATGGATTTGTTCGTACAAAATCTTACGTAAATCTTCATTGTTTTTAGCAACGATCTTTATGAAAAGTGCATATTTCCCTGATACCCAGTGACATTCAACTACTGAAGGAATTTTTTTCAAATCCTCTGCTATTGAATAGGCAAAACGCGCTTCTTTTGTCACAATTCCTGTATAAGTAAAGGATTCATAACCCATTGCTTTTGGGTTTAATTGCACCGAAAAACCGGTAATAATTCCAGCATCTTGTAATTTTTTAACACGCTGATGAACCAATGAATTAGAAATTTTCAATTGTTTTGCTAATTCCGAAAAAGGTAAACGTGCATCCTCACTTAATTTTCGAATGATTTCACGGTTTACAAAATCTAATTGGTCTGAATTATTCATAGTCGTAAATACTTAAAATTAAAATAAGTTGTCAAATTGATTAAAATTTATATCAATAAAAACTTATACAGAGCAAAAATAATAAAATTATTGGGTTTTTGATTTATTGATGACTGGTTTCGCCTTTTTAAATTTTAACCCATTCATTGAATTCCTTCTCCAATTGATTAGCAAACGTAATTAGTTCATCAAATGAAGGGGCGGTGTTATATATCATTACAGCTGTTCGAAGATAATCTCCACGCCAGTCTGTCAAACTTTCTTTTGGGGGAACAACGCGTACACCATTGCTTAGAATACCTGCATAATTCAAAGAATTGTAACGAAAAAATGTTTGTCGATGCTCCACAACTATTTGCAAAAGTTCACGGTTGTTTTTTATTCTTTCAAAGACACCTGCATTGTATAGTTTCAGAAGATCATAATAATGCCTACTTTTTCTTTCACTGCCTTTGTTAAAGCCTTCGATTGTTTCGTGAATGAGCAGTAATTTTTCTAAAAAGGTACGCTCAGGTGCTAGTGTAGAAACTTTGAATGAGCCTTTACCTAATAGGTCAGCAAACACTTCATAAATTATAGGTGTTACTTTTCTTTCTTCGTTAGGACTCTCATCAGCCCTTGGAACTAACTCAATAAGAACAACTGGAAGTAATCCGCCTAATTCATTTTTAAGGGTGCCAGGGTATTCAAATTCTATATTAACCTCGTTACCCTTTTGAATAGGCCTGAGCGTAAATTCATCAGTGTTTAAATGAACCGATATTTTTTCTTGTAACCTAGGTAATAGAAATCCTTTTATAAATTCGACACTCTTAACTTCCAACTCTTCTAAACGCATCTTCTGCGCCATTTGGAGGATGCTGCCCGAAGAGTTTACGGTTAATTGCAATATCTATGTCCTCTGAAAATCGGTCAATTAATCCCCATGCTTTCGATAAAGATGTTCCTCCCTTAAAGGTAATATTTCCTTTTAGTTCAGGGATTTCATTTAATAGATTGAGTATCCAACAGACCCAAAAATCTTTTTCAATTACAGCAGCTGGTAATGGTGTCGCCATTCTTTCTGCTGCTTGTCGACAGTATAAACTTCTTTCATCAGATGATAACTGTATAAATTTATTCATGATTTAGTTTTCATTAATGAGCATGCGCATGACTTTAGCAATCCATACTGGAGCAAACTGGATTTGTTTTTTGATATGTTTGATATCTTTTTCCTCTATTTGACTTTTGATTTGCTCAATCATTTCAATGCTAATATTGTCTTTCCCTATTTGCCTGAGCGCATGGAGTATTAAACCAGCTTTTTTTCCTGCACAAATCATATTTTTGGGAGTAGTTGGTTTAAGGAGAATTTCTTGCTTACCGAATTGAATCTTCTTTTTAGGCCCATTTGTATAGAGCTCGATCTTCATAGGTATCTGTGTAGATAATCCAAGTAGATTTGCCGCGTATGCTCCAGTTGGTTGTACTTCGATTGCATCTGATGTTTTGATGGCCTCAATAACCTTTTCAATAGTTGGCATAATTAAACCAAGCTTAGGATGAACTTCAGGTAAATCATACAAACCATGCGCGAGCCTTCGGATAGACTTCTTTTGTACTAACCTAGTTAAGGCAGTTCTTATACTAGCGGAATCGTCCGTAAATGCAGAAAAAAGTTTTGTTGTAAAAACAAAACCTCTTCCATGTGCTCTTATACGAGCAATTATTTGTTTTTCAGATAGTTTCATTTAAATTTAAAAAAAGTTTCGTAACAAATATACACTATTATTTGTTACAATTTATAATTACATCATTTCTGAATTTCTGGTAAAAATCTATACAACCATTGGTGTCTTTTTTACAATAAAAACTTATACACAGCAAAAACAATAAAAATTATTGGAATTTTGATTAGATGTTGGTTGGTTTCGAGTACCTCAACCAACAATTGAAAGTATTTTGTTTTGTTGACTGAGGCACTCGAAGTCAACAAAAAAACCGTAAGCAATTAATTAATAATCACTTACGGTTTTCATCTGCGGAGAGGAAGGGATTCGAACCCCCGGTACACTTTCGGCGTACACACGCTTTCCAGGCGTGCTCCTTCAACCACTCGGACACCTCTCCAAATTAGAAGCGCGAAGGTAGGAAAAAATTAGTAACTTTGTAGTATGGATTATGAAATAGAACTTCGGTTTCAAAAATTAAAGGCTAAATTAGAAGAACAATTCGACGGCGGAATGGACGTTCAGGCGATTCTATTCCTTATTGGCGTTGACAAATTGGGGATTGGACATAAAAACTTTTCTAAAAATGAAAAAGTAGATTTACTCCATATCGCTATTTGTACACTATTGGAACCTTATGGCTATTACTCTTTTGAAGGGAGAGATGACCAAAATTGGCCTCACTTTAAATTAGAAAAAGAACTACCTTTATTGACAGATTCAGAACAACAACATTTACTGAAAGAAGCAATGCTTGATTATTTCATTGCAGAAGGTATCTACGTTGAAGAAAAAATAAATTAAAAAACACTTACCAGTATAACATCAATTTTACACATGGAATTTTTAATCAAAGCGGCACAATTAATTCTTTCTCTTTCTCTTTTAGTGATTTTACATGAGTTCGGACATTTCATTCCTGCTCGTTTATTCAAAACAAGAGTTGAGAAATTTTACCTTTTCTTCAATCCTTGGTTTTCTTTATTTAAAAAGAAAATCGGTGATACAGAATGGGGAATTGGATGGTTACCGCTTGGAGGATACGTGAAAATTTCTGGTATGGTTGATGAATCAATGGACAAAGAGCAAATGGCTCAACCTGCTCAACCATGGGAATTTAGATCAAAACCGGCATGGCAACGTTTGATTATTATGTTAGGTGGTGTTACCGTAAATGTTATTGCAGCGATTGTCATTTATGTATGTATCGTTTTTGCTTATGGTGAAGAACAATTAAAACCAAGCGAATTAAAAGAGGGAATTGCGATCAATCCTTACTTACAGAAATATGGCTTGAAATCGGGTGACAATATTGTTGCCTTGAATGATGAGAAAGTCCTTCAAGCGATGGATTTGAATGTTGAAATCATGCTTCGTGGTAAACGAAAATTAAGTGTTGTACATTCAGATGGTTCTAAAGAAACGGTTAATCTACCAGAAAAAATTGAGTATGAATTATTCGAAAATGGAGCTTTTCCAGCATTTGAATTACGTTCAACTAACTTAACTGTTGATTCTATCATTCCGGGTAAACCGGCTGATCAAGCGAAATTAAAAGAAGGTGATAAGTTATTGTCATTCAACAATAATACACTTGAATACTACGATAACGTTAAAAAAGAATTGTATAATGCGCGTTCGTCTAAATCAACAATTGAAGTTTTAAGAGGAAAAGATACCGTTGAATTATCAGTAAATGTCCCTAAAGAAGGTTTAATTGGATTTGTAGTTGCTGCTAAACCAACTGATTTAGTGGACTATAGCAAGGTTAAAACAGTTTATTTCGGTTTTGGAGAATGTATAGGGAAAGGAATTAAAAAAGGGTACAATACTTTAAATGATTACGCTGCTCAAATGAAATTCATGTTCACTAAAAAAGGAGCAACTGAAATTGGTGGGTTTGCAAGAATCGGACAACTGTTTCCTAGCACTTGGAACTGGCAAATTTTCTGGCTGAATACTGCTTTCATCTCAATAGCTTTGGCTTTCATGAATATCTTACCTATTCCAGCTTTAGATGGTGGTCACGTTGTGTTCTTATTGTACGAAATCGTTACAGGCAAAGAAGCACCACAAAAAGTATTAGAATATGCTCAATACGTTGGTTTCTTCTTGTTGATTGGGTTGACGCTTTATGCTAATGGTTTAGATGTTTTTAAATGGTTGACGGGAAGCTAAAATGAGATTTCTTTCTTTTATAGGTTTAACGATTTTACTTTCTTCGTGTTCCGACTTTTCAAAAGGGGAACAGTTAGAATCTATTGCCCAATTAAATAAAACAGTTGATAGTATTGAAACCGTTTTGATTGAGAATAAAATAGAAGACCTCGAAGAAATATCACTTGATGCCGAAACAGTTACATCTCGAATTAAAGAAAATTTAAACTCAGATACCTTGGACTTAAAGTTGGCGAAAAAAATTGATGCTTATATGTCAATGTATCGCTCAATTGGTAACTATAAAAAGATTTATTCGAAATTAAAATTGTTTACAAAAGAAGAGAAACTCACCCTTAATAAACTCCAAAAAGACATTGAGAATGGGGATGGTCATCGAAAAAAATACGGTGAATATGTTTTATTTGAAGGAAAAAAAGTGAAGCAATTAACAGGCGTTTTGAACCATTATGTAAAAGGTAGAAAAAAAGCAATTGATACAAGTTTAACGTATCACGATAGTTTATATGAATTTGCTTTTGAACTTATTACTGAATAATAATTAACCTCTCTTTTTTATCTAAATTAACGTTAAAATTTTTCAATTTTAATCTCCTTAATTAGAATAATTGTATCTTTCTAGTATGAAAATTATCATTCTGTTTTTAATCATAATCGTTTGTGCTCCGATCTCTTTTTCGCAAGAGGGAAGTGATCAGCAATTAGCACAATATTATTATGCAAATGGAGATTATGATAAAGCTGTTTCATACTACCAACGATTGTTTGAAAGGGAAGGAAATAAATTTACATTTAACCGCTATTTTGAATGTTTGGTGAAAACTGAAAATTTCAAGGAAGCGGAAAAAATACTTAAAAAACAAATAGCAGCAGACCGAACAAATTACGAATACAAAGTCATGCTGGGCGAGTTTTATGAGCAGACAAAAAATGAAGATAAAGCAACCAAAATATACGAGGATTTAGTCGATGATTTAACACCAAATCCATCCGAAATTTTAGAAGTTTATCATGCCTTTAAATTGAAATCAAAAAATGATTTTGCTTTTCAAACATTGGAAAAAGGGCGTAAATTATTGAAGGATAATTTCCCTTTAAATATTCAATTTGCTGAATATTATTTCGCAACGAATCAATTAGAAAAAATGATTGATGAGTATTTGAGTTTGTTGGATAAAGAAAATAATACGCAAGAAACGGTTCAAGCAATGATCTCAAAACAGATCGACTTTTCGCAAGATTCAAATAAAGAATACGATTTATTGCGTCAAAAGTTGTTAGAACGTATTCAGAAGAAACCAAACGATGTCGTCTATTCTGAGATGATTATTTGGCTTTTTATCCAGAAGAAAAATTTTAACAGTGCTTTGATTCAAGTTCAAGCGTTGGACAAAAGAGAGAAAGAAGGTGGAAGAAGAGTGTATGAATTAGGAACGATTTGTGTCGAAAATAAAGAGTACGAAACGGCTCGAAAAGCATTTCAATATGTTATCCAATTAGGTACCGAACAGATGTATTATTTGGCATCTGAAAAAGCATTATTGAATACCCGCTTTTTAGAGGTGACAAGCAACCGAAATT
Organism: Chryseobacterium gleum; assembly: GCA_945902775.1. Lineage (GTDB taxonomy): Bacteria > Bacteroidota > Bacteroidia > Flavobacteriales_D > Crocinitomicaceae > CAIUKX01. The sequence continues at coordinate 14,306 of CAMDMY010000051.1, forward strand.
ACTCATCCGAAGAATTAACTGCGACGGTTTTAGAATATCAAAATGCACTTCAACGCGTTGGGAAAAAACGAACAAGTCTTCCTTTAATTATGGAAATGGCGCACATACAAGCCTTTTATTCGAACCAAGCTCCTCTTGCTATATCAAGTTTAGAAGAAGCGTTAAAAATGCCAACATTGACCGATTCTGAACGTGCCGAAATCAAAATGGAGTTAGCAGATATTTTGGTGTTGAAAGGCGACATTTGGGAAGCTTCTTTGTACTATATGCAAATCGATAAAGATTTTAAATTTGAACCTATCGGACACGAAGCAAAATTTAAAAATGCACGTATCTTTTATTACGATGGGGAATTTGATTTCGCACAATCGCAATTGAGTGTATTGAAAGAATCGACTTCAAAATTAATCGCCAACGATGCGATGAAACTGTCTTTATTGATTACAGACAATTTCGGAATTGATAGCAACTATACAGCGATGACATGGTTTGCAAATGCAGATTTATTAATCGAACAACACAAATACGACGAAGCCTTTATCTTATTCGATAGCATCGTTAAAAAATTCCCGTATCACAGTTTAAGCGATGAAATCTTATTGAAAAAAGCCAGAGCAATGCAACTACAAGGTAAATGGACAGAAGCAGTAGCTTATTTAGAAGAATTATTAAAGTATTTTAAAGAAGATATTCTAGCAGACGATGCACTTTTTCAATTAGCTGAAATCTATGAAAACCAGTTAAACGATAAAGAAAAAGCAGCCGAATACTATAAAAAGATACTTTTCGAATACAAGGGAAGTTTATATGTTGTAGAAGCTAGAAAACGATTCCGAGCACTTCGTGGGGATAAAACGGAAGAGGAGATATAATAAAATCATTTATTTTTTATTCTGACACTATTTGCGCCTAACTCCTTGACAATTAATGTAGAGTTGTTTTCAATCCCCAACTTTTGTTCTTGATCTATTTTACTTAGCTTGTTTATTTTCTTTTTCCCAAATATCTTTTGGAGAAATCGAACTTGAATATAAAATTTCTAAAAGCTTTTCAGATCTATTAAATACTTTTAAAAGTTTGATGAAAATTAACAAAGATGTTCCTTTTCCTGCTTCTATATCGATCAATAATCGTCGACTAATACCGACTTTATCAGCTAAAACTTGCTGACTATACTTACTGTTTTTACGAAGTTGTTTGAGTTTTTCTCCTAACTCTGTTAGAATGTCACCATCTAATTTTTCAAAAAATCCCATAATGTAACGATATAGTTACAAATATAGAATAAAATAGTGAAAATGCGAAAATATCGTTACATTTTTTTACCTAACCACTTTCAACGCGCTGTACTTTGTAATTACTTTTCCTTTAGCATTATAGCCAGTGATGTAATAAATGTAGTTTCCTTCTGGGACTTGGTCTCCTTTTAAATCAACGCCATTCCATTTAAAATTGGCATCGTCTGATTTAAATACTACGCTGTTTTTATTGTCCATTACAACAATTGAAAAATCTTTCACTCCTGATGATTGTATTGAAAAGTAATCGTTTGATCCATCATTGTTCGGTGTAAAAACGTTGGGTAAATTTTCAATCGAATTATCTTCTTGATCCGATTTTTGTTTTTCTCTTTGAAGTTCTTGACGTGTTGTTTTCGTGGTCTTTGAAACTGATTTTTCAGCCGGAGCATCAGGTGAATGCTTGATAGTCGTTATAATCTCTTCCGTCGTTTCTGTTCGAATGGTCGTAACTACTTCACCTCCGTGTTCGTTCGAATGAGTAGGAATTAATTCGTTATTAACAGTAACTTCTTTATTTTCAGTGTTTTTACTTGAAACTGCTTTTGTTTTATTTTGTGATGCAACTACCGCTTCTTCTGCTTCTACAAATACTTTTGAAGTGTTTGATTTTGAAACTTGTTCTTTCGGTGCAACTGTTTTTTTAGTTGGTGTTGTAGTGTTTTCTGATGGCGTTAAAAAGATATAACCTCCAATTGCAACAGCCGCCGCGATTGAACTTCCGATGATGATTTTAGACAATACTGTTTTTCCTACAACCGCAGAAGTAGCGGCAGGAACAGCTATTTTTGAAGCAATAGAATTCCAAAGCGCTGGGTTGACCTTCGCTTCGTAATTTTCTAGTTTTTCAGAAAATAAATCTTTTAATATGTCTTTTTCATCACTCATTTACTTTCACTTCTAATCTATTTCTCAAATACCCTTTAGCTCTCATATATTGAGATTTTGAAGTACTCTCGCTAATTCCTAATGTAGTTGAAATTTCTTGGTGACTATACCCTTCAATCGCAAACATATTGAAAATTACTTTATACCCTTCTGGCATTGAATTTATCAATTTCATTAAATCTTCAGCGTTTAATCCTTCTACTATAAAATCATTATTTCCAATTTGATAATCTACTGAATCAAGAGGAACGTCTTTTATAAATTTAGTGTTTTTACGAATAGCATCCAAGGAAGTATTCACCATTATGCGACGAATCCATCCTTCCAATGATCCTTGATTCGAAAAATCGTTGAGTTTTGAAAAGGCTTTAACAAATCCTTCTTGTAAGGCGTCCTCTGCTTCGTCTTGACTTTTCGTATACCGCAAACACACTCCTAGCATTTTTTGCGAAAATTTATCAAACAACAAGCGTTGTGCTTTTGCGTTTCCTTTAATACATTCTTTTACAAGTGTAGAATCATCCATAGTAAACACAACGTTAGAAAGACGTATCTTTTGTTAATAAAGTTGCATACTGTTGAAAACACATAAAAAAGAATTATTTTTAGAATTTGTAACCAAAGATAACAATGAAATTTATATTCTTTTACTTCTTCTTCATTTCTAATTGCATTTTTGCACAAAAAAATTCATTTCTATTAAAAACAGGCGATTGGACAGGGAAACTTTCACTCAATGAAAACGATCAAATTCCCTTTCATTTTTCGGTAAAAAAAGAGAAAAAACAATATGTCTTTTCAATTTATAACGCGGAAGAAAAAATCGTTTTAAAAGAGATTGAATTCGCCAACGATTCTGTTTCAGCAACTTTTTCTGAATACAATTCGAAGTTGATTTTTAAAATCACACCGACCGAACTAATTGGTTCTTGGGTAAATATGAACAAGAAAAATGCTCGAATTCCTTTTTCTGCGACCTATGGTTATACTTCTCGTTTCGAAAAGAAAGCAACCGAAAAACCATATAATGTGGATGGAAAATGGAAAGTTTTTTTCAATCCAAATTCGAAATCGGAGTTTATTGCAATGGGATTTTTTCATCAGAAAGACGAAACTGTAACGGGAACTTTTTTGACAGAAACGGGTGATTTTCGATTTTTAGAAGGGAATCAATTTGGAAAAGAATTAATGCTTTCTTGTTTTGATGGTTCGCACGCATACCTATTCAAAGCTACGATTGAAAACGATTCTATTTTCGGACGTTTTTTAAGTGGAAAATCCTACGAGGGGACTTGGAAAGGTAAGAAAGACGATACGTTTGAACTTTCTGATCCGTATGCCTTAACCAAAGTTATTTCAAATCAACCTGTCGAATTTACAGCCAAAAATTTAGATGGTTCTGATTTCCATTTTCCATCAGAAGTTTACAAAAACAAAGTAACGATTCTACAAATAATGGGAACTTGGTGTCCGAATTGCTTGGATGAAACGCGTTTCTACAAAGAATTATACGAGAAATACCACGATAAAGGGTTGGAAATCATCGCAATCGGTTTTGAAGCGGGCGATGATGTATCATTAAGCACAGCCAAACTGCAAAAGTTCAAAACAAGAAATGGTGTTGATTTTACCTTTGTTTTAGGTGGTTCTTCCAACAAAAAAGCAGCTTCCGATTTATTCCCAATGGTAGACGGCGTAAAATCTTTCCCCACTTCTTTCTACATCGGAAAAGATGGAACGATTCAAAAGATTTATACGGGATTTAATGGTCCGGGGACAGGGATTTATTATGAGAAATATGTTGAGGAGACGTATAAGGTGATTGAGGAGATGCTGAAGTGAAAGCTTCTTAATTACCGCTATGTAAAAACACTTCTGCAGGAATACCAAAAAAGGTTTTTAATTTCTGTGCCATTTTCAACGTAATTTCTCTTTTCCCTGAAAGTATGGCTGAAACGTGACCTTTGCTCCCTATAATCGGTTCTAAATCTTTTGATTTTAAACCCAATTCTTGCATTTTAATTTTGATTACTTCTAAAACATTTAATGAAGGGAGCGCAATATTTTTATCATCATAATCCTTTATTAAAAGAATTAATAACTCCAATTCTTCACTTTCTGAAGTATCGGGTTCAGCATTAAAAATTTCTATCATTCTTGCTCCCGCTTTCTGATATTCTACTTTGGTTTTTAAAATTTTCCAATTCATCTTTTTAAGATTAATAAAGTAATATTTTAGTGTCAAATTCTATCGTTTCAACATTTATTTTATCATATTCAGTATGTGTTCCAAACCAAATTACATAACAAGCCATTTGTATAAAATTTATAGAAACGACCAATCTAAATTCATTTCCTTTTATATTAAAAACAACTCTATTATTACTTACAATACTTGCATTTCCATATTTTAATTTTAATTCATTAAAGTTTTTAAAATTTACTTTTGAGAATTCTGAATGCCAAATCAATAATTGGGTTTGTGCTTTAGGGTATTTTTCAATGTAATATAGAATAGTTTTCTTTAAAAGAACTTTCATAGGTTAAAGGTATTAAAAAGTTTTCAATTTGCAACTTTTGATTGTTTTTATTTATATCTCTATTAAATATAATCAAATAGTTTATTTATTTCTTGATAAATTAGAGTGAAATTTTTCGATTTTTCAACGGTCCGGGGACAGGTATTTATTATGAGAAATATGTGGAGGAGATATATAAGGGGATTGATGGGATGTTGAAGTGAGGGTAAGTTATCTAAATTCGTCCACCAAGATGGTGGACAAATTAAGGAAAAAGGTAGAATTACTAATAAGGAGTATCAAGAAATAAATGAAATAGCAGAAAGAACAGCTTCAAGAGATTTGGCTGATTTAGTCAGTAGAGAAATAGTAATAAATTCAGGTTTAAAAGGTGCAGGAGCTTTTTACACGCTTGCTTCTTCAATAACGCCATAATAACGCCAATAACGCCAAAAAAGAACTCTAGGGGCTAATTCAAAAGATTTATACGGGTTTTAATGGTCCAGGGACAGGGATTTATTATGAGAAATATGTTGAGGAGACGAATAAGGTGATTGAGGGAATGTTGAAGTGAAAGTAGGAAGTTAACCTTTCTTATTATATTTGTATACATTCAATTTTCAATAAGTTAGCAGATGATTATATCACACAAAATAGATGACTTTTTGTTCACCATTTTTCCTGAATTAATGGGGGGGGGTAATCCGTTAATAATCAGTACATTAGAAGATTATTATAAATATGGGCCATACAAACCAAAAGTCAGCATTCAAGGAGATTGGGTTACCATTGAAATCAATATTGAAGCTATTTCTTCGCAACAAGACGACTACAGAAAAACAGTAGAACTTTGTGAACAAGGAAATTACCAAGAGGCTAAACCTATTTTACTACAACTTATACAACAAAACCCAACAAATTCTGAATACCATAGAATACTGGGGCAGATATTGTCTGATGAGGGCGACCAAGACAAAGCGATAGATTGTTTGATTGATGCTTTAAGATGGGATTCTAAAAATGGCTATGCTTTATTGTTGATGGGGAACATTTTCATCAAGTTTAAGAAAGATGTTTTTACGGCAATGAAATATTATGACC
>CAMDMY010000052.1 GCA_945902775.1 Chryseobacterium gleum
TGGAAAGCTGAAATTGCAGAATTAGCTCGTTTACATAACAACGCAAATATTGTTGTTTTACCCGCTCGTTTCATCTCAACAGAAGAAGCAATCGAGATTGTAGATATTTTCTTCAATACTGCTTTCGAAGGAGGAAGACACCAAAATAGGGTGGATAAGATTAGTTGTTAATTTAGACATTAGATTATCTTCGATGCTGCTTACCCGGTTTTAGACGATAGATAGTAGACTTTAAAACCGCTTCGCTCATTTGAGGAAGCGGTTTTTTAATTTAAAAAATACTTGAACTGGACAATTAGGGGTGTCTTAAATTAAAAAAACTGTCAAACAATTATATTACTTTTACAGTTAGATAGTTTTGAATTATGTTACACAAAGAAATTGCTTATTCCGTTTTAGATCTTGCTGTTGTTTCTGAAGGGAAATCGTTTCGTGAAACGTTTGATGATTCTGTAGCGATTGCTCAACTTGCTGATCGAAGCGGCTATAAACGGTATTGGTTAGCGGAACATCATAATTCGGATGCGATTGGGAGTAGTGCGACTTCTATTTTAATCGGTAAAATTGCCGAAGAAACAAATCGTATTCGAGTAGGTTCGGGAGGTATAATGTTACCCAATCACTCACCACTTATCGTTGCTGAACAATTTGGAACTTTAGGTACATTGTATCCTAACAGAATTGATTTAGGATTAGGTCGAGCACCTGGAACAGATCAAGCAACTGCTAGCGCTATTCGAACTGATTTTTACGAAGCGGCGATGGCTTTTCCAACTGAAGTTCAGAAGATTCAAACCTATTTTTCGAAAGAAAATGCACAGCAACACGTTCGAGCAAATGTAGCTGAAGGTGTCGATGTACCGTTGTATATTTTAGGGTCAAGTACAACAAGTGCCTATTTAGCAGCAGAGAAAGGATTACCTTATGCTTTTGCAAGTCATTTTGCGAGTGCGCAATTAATTGAAGCTTTAGAAATATATAAAAGTCAATTTAAACCTTCTGAAGCTTTAACTCAACCGTATTCGATTGCAGGACTTTCAATCATCATAGCAGATACTGATGAAGAAGCAGAATTTATTTCAACATCTTATTATTCAAGGGTTATCGGAATTTTGACGGGTAATCGAAGTCCTTTGGAAGCCCCTTTTGAATTAACGAATGAATTCCGAAACATCATCCAACAACCCGCAGTTCAACAAATGACGAAATATGCATTTATTGGCAGCAAGGAAACAGTAAAAAACAAAGTCAAGACGTTTATTGAAAACACAGGTGTCGATGAATTGATGGTTGTCACAAATGTATTTGATTTGAAAGACCGTATAAAATCGGTTGCTGTTTTTGCTGAGATTATGAAAGAGTTGAATTTGGGGAAGTAATGAATTTATGATTAAAATAAATGAAAGTTACTTATATTAAAATCAAAGCAACATCAAAAATTCCTTAGCACTCATCTGGACAGAAATATGGTTAGACATTTTCGTTTCAGCATCAAACGGATTAACACGAATTAATGGATATGTATTCGAAGCAAATAACTCTGCTGCTTTTCTAATTGTTCGGATTGTTTTACCTGCTCCAATTTCAATTGCTATAACCCGCTTTTTTGTTTCTTTAATTTCTTTACACCACTTATTGTATCGAATTTGCTGATGTATTGAGCGAATAGGAATCCAAAACCAATCTCCAAACATTAAAACGTTTGGTCTGCAAATACTGCCACAATTTGGGCAAGTAGGCAGGTCAGAGAACTGTATATTTTCTGTTTTTATTTCTGGCGTTATCCAAACTTCACGTTCAAGGATATCAAGGCACTGCATATAATTGATCGATCCATGACATTCAAAAATGCTATTTTCGTCAAATCCTGCTTTCAAAAAATGTTCATCAATGTTTGAGGTAACTATAAAGTACTCTTTGTCCTTAAGTGCGTTTAGTAACTTGTAGTATCCCTCATGTGGATTTGTTTGTTCATATTTTTTATTAAGGTTCAATATGAATTCCCAAGCCTCTTTTGGAGATTCAATGAACGCATGATGAGACATTAAATCTAAATGGTTGTAGGATTTCCCTTCAATGGAAATAGATTTTGTCCATAATCCATCCTCACCTCTAAATGGGTTAAGACCCGAATCAACACTCATTCCTGCACCAGCAAATACTGCTACAGCATCAGCTGAATTTATTAAGTCAATTAAATTGGATTGCATATAACATTTAGTTTCTTTGAGTATTTTATGTTTAATCTCTCTTCAACGGTTAAAAAAAATTTCTTTTGATTGCTTTACCATTTAAGTTGCTTTCTTCCTTATATCTCCATTAAAATTTGAAGTATCGAATTTATTTCTTCCAAGTTCGACGGATCTGGGTCAAGTGAATTGAGGTAAGTTTCCAATTCATTTTTTTTACTTTTTACGGCTTCTGTTACTTGATGTTCCTTCTCTCTTAAATCAGCTGCTTTGAGATAATCTTGTTGTTGAACGGCCTCTGACTTTTTATTTTTAATGGAGACTAATTCTAATTTTAATCCTTCAACTTTTTGTTTTGTTACGTGTAAATCCATGGTTGTATTTTTAAGTATTAATTTCTTGATTGAGCAATATCTGCAGGATGAGGAACTGTTATCCATTTTGAATAATCGATTCCGTAAAAATTAAAATAATTACCTGGAGCTAGTTTTTCGATGATGTCAATTTTTTTAGTGTCCGATGGTAAAGCCGGAAATATCAATGAATAGGTGTGAAATTCGCCTTTATTTTTGAAATAATGCTTCAAAGGGGTCAAAGGAATACCTATCGTTTTAATTAAACGGTATTTTATACTGGAACCTACTGGCGAGATATACGCATTGCCTTCCATTTGAATCCAACCGCCATTTTCGTAGAGTTCAGAAGAACGATAGATGAAATCAATTCGGGTATATTCATCAGTTCTCTCGATGCTTTTCATACGATGCGACAACGTATGGTCCAACGATTCTGGATTGTACAAGGTTATCGCTTCTTTTGTTTCTGTTTCACGGAAAACTTCCGTCATTTTTTCAATTTTAACTTCCATGACTTATTAATTTATTGTTCAAACTTAGAACATCATTCCGTATTCAACATACGTAGTATAATATTTTTGTATATTTATTTTTATTTTCTGTAAAAACATCCATTTAATACTCGATGAATGTTCACTACTTATTAGTTCGGCGGTTCCTCTGGAACTTTTTGCGCACATATACACATAACTCATAACCAACGTATTATATATGTTGGTTCAAAATAGGTTATCCCTATGGGATTGATATAGCTGTAAATCTTTGTTATTACTCAAGTTCTATATTACCCAAGTTCCAGCGGAACGACTGATTTATACATTTGCACCAATCTCTATCCATAAACCCTACTTAACCCTGAATAAATTTTTTATAAGAATCACTCAAAATTATTTTTCTAATTCAATCTATTCGTACATTTGTAGAACTAAAAAAAGTAGATGCTTCAACCAGGTTCAAAAGGATGGATTAATAAGTATTTTCATTTGGTTGAAAAAGGAGTTTTTCAGCTGGAAATTAATCGTCCCAAAGATATAAGCGTTGAGCATTTTTTACACATTACTTTTGGTCATTCGGGAATTGTTTTTGGTTATCCTTCCGATTTACTTTTTGCTACGAATTTAGATAGTTCAAAGTGGACAACAGAAGAGAAATTAAAGCTCCTTTTGTTTGAGTCTCATTTATTCATTTACCTTCTTAAGAACGATAATCCAATTGATCCAAAAGAAGGATTTATAAAAACATTATTAGAATTTTACGGGAAACATAATTCGTATTCCATTTCTAAAATATTTACTTTTTTCTTGAAAGAATCGAAAGAGGAAAAGTTGGAAAATATTTTAAGTCAGCGATTAGATATCAAAATGAATTTGTTAGATAATCGATTATGGTTGAACTATTTAAGTAATGTCTTCGTTTATTTAGACGTCATTTTATACAATGATTCGCTAACAGGCAAAAAGAAAGGAACACTTTCAAACTACAACGATTTAGCAATGAATTCGTTAACTGCTATTTCGATTGCCGCTTTTTCTGACGGTCATGTTGGTGAGCAAGAGAAATCATTGTTCAAGATATTTTTAGCTTCTGCAAATCTTCCTGATGAAAAGAGAGAAATTGCGTTAAAACAATTTAAATCTGGAGCGACATTTAACGATTTTACTTCTTCCACGCATAAAAATTGGTTGTTCAAACGTTTCTTATTGGATGTTTCGGCTTTGACAGTTTTAGCTAATTTACAATCCATTTCAGAAGAAAAAGAATTTTTAGATGATTTCTGTAAATTCCTTGAAATTCCGCATATTGAATTAGAAGAAACACGTGTAATGGTAGGGAATTTTGTATTGAATAACAACCAGAAAGTTTCGTTCTTAAAATCGAGTTCTTCTTACGAGAAAATGTTTAGCAGTTTATCTAGACGTTGGATTAAAATTTTAGGAAGAAACAAAGACAAACTAGCTACGGAGTTAAAGCAAAGTAAAGAATTGGTTTTTTTGATTAAAAAATCAGCTGTTCAAGAATTATCTAAAGAGGAAAAAGAACAAGTTAAAACACAATTCTTAGACATAGTAAAATCGATGCCTACATTGGCTATTTTTATGTTACCTGGCGGAGCATTATTACTTCCATTGGTTTTAAAAATTATACCTGATTTAATTCCATCCGCTTTTAGAGATAATGAAGTGGATAAAGAGAAATGATTGATGATTTACGATTTAGAAATGGACAGTTGAAAATGAATGATTTTTAAATTATCTAATTATTCCAACATGTCCTACAAAATTTAAGGTCTTCATTGAATTTGTCACACTCTTTATTTTATAAGCGTAAATTCCATCTTGTGCAGGTACACCTTTAAACATTCCATCCCATCTAAAATATTGATCGTTTGATTGAAATACAACTTCTCCCCAACGATTGCAAATAATAATTTCTAAGTCGCGAATTCCAATCGTACTTGCTTTAAAAAACTCATTCATTCTACCCCCATCTGGAGTAAAAGTATTTGGAACATAGACATAATATTCTTCTTCGATTGTTATGGGTTTTGTTATAGAATCAATACACCCTTTTTTATCGTAAGCTACTAAATGAATGAAATATGTTCCTGGGTCTGCATATGTGTTTGTAGGATGAACTAATGTAGAATTAACACCATTGCCTAAATTCCAAGTATAATGATCTCCATTGATTGTTAAATTTTCAAAAGCAACTAATAAATTGTTAAATAATGGTTTAGTTATTACATCAAAATCTGCTTTTGGTTTTACTACAGTAATTGTCATGCTACCTTCAACAAAAAATGTTTGACATGAATCAGATACTTGAACTGTATAGGTAGAAGTAACCATTGGATTCACCCAAAAACTTGAATCTTTTATTAAATTTCCTTTCCAATCGTAGAAATACATCCAATCAGGTACTGGATGTCCACCACTCGGTTTCACCCATACTAAGACAGAATCACCAGGACAAATTTCAATATTTGGAGCCATTTGTAAAGTCAACTCAGGACTTAATATTGTATAATTTATTTTCTTAAGATCTGTTAATCCACATCTATCTTTCACACTTATGGTAAAGAAAGTTGTTTTACTTGGTGTTACAAGAACTGAACTATCGCTTCCTATTGAATTACCAAACTCATTGTTCCATGAATATACATAAGGACGCGTGCCTCCAGTTACATTTGATTCAAGTATGTTAGAAATATAAGGACATATCTCGGTAATATCATTTGTAGGGTTTATTGTTAATGGATCTGGTTTAGGAACTGTGACAGTCGTTTGACCTGAAGCTGAAATAGCTAAACAATTATCACTAACAGTAACTTTATAAACACTGGATGAGGTTGGATTTACGAATATAGAACTAGTAGTTTCATTTGTTGGTGACCACAAATAAGTAAATGGGCCAACTCCTCCAGTTATTTTTGAAACTATTTCTATATTATCACCAGGACAGACAGGTGAACCAGGTTCAGCAATAACAGAAAGGGGAGAAGGATCTTTGATGAAAAAAGTTTTATCAATCGTTTTAATATTTCCACAACCATCTTTCATTAAAAAAGACAAAACTATTGTTTCAGTAACTTCATTAATAATATCCGCTAAGGCATTAATTGTAAATTGTTTTTGTGTTTCACCGGCCGCAAAATTAATCGATGCTGGTATTGCATTGTAATCTAATCCAGAAGTAGCAGTTCCTGAAATAATAACAGGTATTGAAGTTGCAGGAAGGAAATTACCTGAACGTTTAATTGTTATAGTTTGTTTTGTACATCCTTCTGCCATGATCATCTTATCTCCATAAGCATCATAAGAAATTTCATTGTCTATCGAAAAATCAACTTTCGATTTCAAACTATTTGCTTCTAAAAAAATACCAGAATCATATAGTCCGTCCTCAACATCTGAAATGGCAAGTATTAAATGATATGTTTCTCCACATTGAACTTTGGCAACCGCTTCTAATACAGTTGTAAAACCGTTGTATTGAATGTATTTATTTGAACTATTATATGGGGCATTTGTACCATCTCCATTATAAATAAAATAATTACTATTCGTAACAGCATTAATATTGTTAATGGAAACGGTAGTGCCATTTCCTAATTTAGCAATATTTTGTTGTCCTGAAATACCTGGCCCAGATATAAAGAAAGCAAAAACATCATTAAATGTGCTACTGTTCGGCGGAGCAAATTTTGGGTATTCTTCAGATCCAAATACATATTTAAACCTTACTGTATCTGACTGTGGAACAATATCCATTTGTAAATAAGCAGCATTTACAGTTGTTGCTCCTCCAATAATATTTGACAATAAACTAAAACCGGCAGCTTTATTATCAAAACTAACACTTTCTTTGTCATTTGGCCCTTGTGGTCCATTGGCGTTATTGACAACTGAACCTGTTGTCATAATGATTCCAGAATTTATGCCTAAATTAGTGTTAGTTGCTGTAAATGAGCCTATTGAAGCAGGGGATCCATTAAATTGTATATTTGAAACAGTAACTCCTTGTCCAAGTAATACATTTTGAACCAAAGAAGCTGGTGATTGAGCAGTACTCGTCACTAATTGTCCAAACGAACAATTTAGTGAAAACAAAAAAACGAGACTTATAAACTTCTTCATCCTGCGCATATTAGACGAGAAAAATAGATTTTAGTTGCAAGTTAATACTAAATTAAATGGTAATCAAGATGTTTAACACATTGATAACTAAAATTGGCTAGTCTATATATTCGTTTCTTTCTAAACGTTGTTTAATTTCTTCTAGATTTTGAAGTTTTTTTGGACGTCTTGTTTCTATTGCCGTTTTAGTAAAATAACGATGATTAGAAAGGAAATTGACTTGTAATTCATCCCATTTACGATCACTATCAATTTTACCGTGCTCTCTTAATTCACGACGTAAACGATCAGCAATTTCGTGAAAATCATCTCTGCCCAAATAATCTAAATCGGCATCGCACATAATTTCTTCTAATTTATTTGTTGGTTTATGTGGAATTTGAGTCACATAAATTAATTCTTTAATAATGGTAATATGTTGGTCTGTATATCCGTATTTTGGAAGAATTTCTTCTGCCATTCGAGCTCCAATCGGTTCATTTTTATCGTATTGCTCAACAAAACCTGCGTCGTGATAGGAAGCGGCAGATTTTAATAAAAATAGGCCTTCATCGGTTACGTCTTCCGTTAATGCTAAATTTTCTACAGCTCTAACCACATCTTCCACATGTTCGATGCAATGGTAATGTAATTTTTCTGATAATCCTTTTTGAAGTATACGTGTAATGTAACGTTCTGCTTTGTGATAATTAATCGAACTATATAAATACAAGTTTACGATTTGTTGGAAACGTTCGTTAGGATAAACTCCTTCACCATTAATTGAAAGTTGTGGTTTTATTCTTTCAACGGAATACATTTCCATTTCATTGTTGTTTTTAGATTTTGCTTTTCCTCTAAAAACACACTCAAAATAAGGTTCAATTAATTTATATGTTTCTCCTGTAATTGTTACTTTTCCAGGCTCACCCATCATTTCCATTCGTTGAGCTCTGTTTACAGCAGAACCCCAAATATCGTAAGCTAATTTTTCACTACCAATTACACCAGCTGTTACTTCACCTGTATTAATTCCTAATCGTAACGACCAATATTCTTCTCCAGTTGCGATTGCTTCTTCTTTTAATTTTGCCATGTATGACTGGATTTGAAGAGCAGCCAAACATGTATCAATCGGATTTGTATTATTTCTAACGGGAACTCCTCCAGCACACATATATGCATCGCCAATCGTTTTGATTTTTTCGAGGTTGTTGTTGACAATAATCTCATCAAATTTACGGAAGTAGACATCCAATTTGTTAACCAAATCAGTTGGAGTCATTTTTTCTGCAATTTTTGTAAACCCAACGAAATCAGTAAACAGAATAGAGACCATTTTATAGGCGCGCGCGCTCGTTTTTCCGCTATTTTTTAACTCTTCAACTGTTGATTCAGGAATAATTTTACGAATCAATGTTTCCGATTTATCTTTTTCTATTTGCAGCAATCGTTTTTGTTCAATTACCTTTTCTTTTTCTTTATTTATGATATTATTTTGTTCTTCAATTTGAGCATTTTTAGCACGAATTTCACTCGTTCTTTCAGCAATTTTCATTTCTAATCGAACTAATTTTCTTCTTTCTAATTCTACTTTTTGACGAACAAATAAACGAACCAGTAAGAGTAAAAATGCAGCAATTGAAACCCAAAACCACCATTTCCACCAAAATGGAGATTCTACATTTATTTGAATAATTGCAGGTTTTTTTGACCAATCTCCTTCTCCTATTCGGGCAGAGACAGTTAATGTATATTCACCTGGAGATAAGGATGGTAGACTTATTTCATTAATGTTTCCTATGTATGTTTCTCCCTCTTCTAATCCAAGAATTTTGTATTTATAATTTACTAATTCAGGATTACTTAAATCAGACGCTAAAAATTGAAACGTCAAATTTCGTTGGCTGTATTTTAAATCCAATCGACTAGTTAATGAAAGAGAAGTTTTTAAAGGAGAACCTTTCCCATTTATTTTAACCCAATCTTTCTCCGTTTTTAATTTAGTGAAATATACTTCAAGTTCATTTTTTTTAGGGACTAATGTTTTCGGGTCGAAGTAATTATATCCGTTTATTCCTCCAAAATAAAGCTCCCCATTTTTTGCTTTGTAATATGAACCCATATTGAATTCATTACTCATTAAACCATTAACTTCTTTGTAATTTTTAATAGAATAGGTATCTAAATTAAACCAACAAATCCCTTTATTTGTACTAAACCATAGATTTTTCTCATCAGTTGAAAGGATACCATATATTACATTATTTGGGAGCCCATTTGATTTATTAAAAGTTTCAATTTTTTTTGTTGAAATATTAAATTTAAATAAACCTGAACCAAATGTTCCAAACCACATTTCGTCATTTTTTCGTTCGTAAATGGATGTGATATAATCTTTTGAAATTTTAAGAATTTCAGAATTGTTTTTATATGGTTTTATGAATAATTTATGGTCTTTCTGAACCAGTGTATTTAAACCTCCAGTACTTGTAGAAAACCAAATTTTACCTTTACGATCTTTATAAACTACTCTGCACAATCCAGCAGCAATCGTATTGTCTTTATCAGTAAATGAGTGTTCGAATAAAGTTGATTTTTTATTAGATAGGTTAATTAAAACAGCTCCGCTACTTGTCCCTAAAAAATACTGATTTTCTTTCCAATGAAGGATAGCGTAAATACGTGTATGATTCAGCGTTAATATATCGTTGAAGAATTTTGATTTTTTAAATTGATAATCATTTTTTGAATTTATTTTTAATTCGTACAAACCATCTGAAGTACCTACTAAAATGTAATTCTTATTGATTACTTTTAATGATAGTGCCATACATTCTTCAACAGAAACATTTGTTTTTTCAGCATTTCTATAAAAATGTTCAAATTTTCTAGTTGTACGATTGAAGCGAGAAATCCCTCTATCAGTTCCTATAAAAACATATTCCGAATGCTCGTCTTCACCAAAACTCCAAATTGTAGGTGTTGGTACACCTTGTTCTAAATTTCCAGTCGGACCAACACCTAAAAACCCTTGAACCATTGGGTTAAAGCTACATAATCCACGATCAGTACCTATCCAATAATTTCCTTGTTTATCTTCAAAAAAAGCTTTCGTTTTATTATCTAAAAGTGCATTTTTCTGAAAAATATCTTCCGAACTATTGAAAATATATCCGTCATTTTTAATGGTAAATAATCCATTGTTAATGGTCGCGATTAGCCAATTTTTATTTTTTGTAAGAAGGATATTAGATACTCCAATTGTTCCAAATTCTTTGTATAATTTCCTAAATTTTAAAGAAATTCTATGAGTGACCATAGAATATTCATAAATTCCTTTGGTAGTACAAATTAAAATCTTTTGGTTTTCACAAGAAGTAATATTTGATATAGCGCCAGTTTCACCAAATTTAAAAGGAATATAAATTCTACGGGCAACTTTATTTTTTACGTTACAATGAAATAATCCCTTATCTTCAGTGGCTACAAAAATGTCCCCATTCTTTTCACAATGTAAAGTAAGTACTTTGTTACTTGGAAGCAAATGAGAGTATGAAGTGATTTTTTCAGTCTGGTGATTTAATCTTAATAATCCAGATGTTAAAGAGGAAAGCCATAAATTTCCCTCAATATCGATTGAAATATTTTCAATTTGAAGTGGAATATTTTTCTGAAAGTCGATGGTTTTAAACGTCTCTTTTTTAAAGTCATATTTGACTAAACCATTTGTGGTCCCAAACCAAAGATTCCCATCAGCTGTTTTTGCAGAGCAGCGGACATTTTCACTTTCAATCCCCTCTGTATTATCCGAATTATAGATGTCAAAAGTTTTTCCATCAAATCGATTTAATCCTTCTTGTGTTCCAACCCAAAGAGCATTCGAATTATCTTGTAAAATACAGTTTACTACACTTTGTGAAAGTCCTTCATTGATTGAATAATTATTGAATCGATACGATGTTTGAGAAAACAACATACCAATTGAAATAACAAAACAAACTAAAAATGAAAGTACCTTCATAAAACTAGTATAAAATTATGCTTTTGAATCAACGGTTCCTGTTTTTGGAGTTGCTAAAACAGTCGCTTTTTCTAAGTCTCTGTCAAACATATACATACCCCCTTTGTCACCGTCAATTAATTTTAATTTATCCAATACTGAACGAGCAGAAGCTTCTTCTTCTAATTGTTCAGAAACATACCATTGAACGAAATTATGTGTTGAATAATCTTTTTCTTGTAAACATATGTCAACTAAATCATTTATACTTTCTGTAACGCCAATTTCGTGTTCTAATAACAATTCGAAAACATTCTCTAAGTTATCAAATTCTACTGGAGGTTGTTCAATTGAAGGAATAATAGCTTTTCCTCCTCTTTCATTCACAAACTTTACCAATTTTAACATATGAAATCGCTCTTCGTCTGATTGAGCGTATAAAAATTTTGCTGTCCCGTTTAAACCATGATTTTCTGACCAAGAAGCCATTGCTAAATAATATTGAGAAGACGAAGCTTCCTTCCTAATTTGGTCATTTAGTGCTTTTTCAACGCGCGTATTCATTTTGTTCCTTTTTTTAGACAAAGTTATCGAATCTCTTTAAATATATTCTCTTTTCTTACATTTTAGCTTGAAAAGAATTATATTAGCATTTCATACAGAATCCTATGCGAAACAATAACGGTAAAAAATCCAATAAATTAAAACAAAGTCTTCTTCATACTATCCGTAAAACATTTGAAAAACAGCAGGATAAAACTTTAAGTCATAAGGAAGTGTGTGATTTAGTGGATGCTAGAGAAGGAGCTCTTCGTACATTGGTTTTTTCGGTTTTGAAAGATTTAGCAAGTGAAGGTTTTCTGAAAGCGATGTCTTACGATACGTTCAAGATGAATAGTCAAGAAAAATTGATTTTAGAAGGTTCTATTTCAATTGCGGCGAAAGGATTTGGATTTGTAACTGTGGCGACAGAAAAAGCAGATGTTTTTATTTCTCCAAATCATATTGGACAAGCTTTAAACGGGGATAGAGTAAAGATTCAAGTCTTGAAATATGGTAAAAGTCGTATTGAAGGTCAAGTAATTGAAGTGATTGAAAGAGAACGTACTCAATTTGTTGGAACGATTCAAATGCACGAAAAATTTGCTTTTTTGATCCCAGATAACATTAAAATGAATACCGACATCTATATTCCGAAAGAGAAATTAAATGGGGCAAAGGACAAAGAAAAGGCGTTAGTAAAAATTACGGTTTGGCCTAAAACTGCTGGAAATCCTTACGGAGAAGTAATCGAAGTATTAGGAAAATCAGGTTCAAACGATACGGAAATGATTAGTATCCTTTGTAATAATGGCATAGATTATAAATTTCCACCTGAAGTTTTAACAGAAGCTGAATCTGTTGGAATGGAGTTAGATCCAGAAGAAATTAAAAACCGAAGAGATTTTAGAAATACTACAACCATTACAATTGACCCTGTTGACGCAAGGGATTTTGATGATGCCTTATCGTTCCGTAAGTTAGAAAATGGACATTTTGAAATTGGAGTTCATATTGCCGATGTAAGTCATTATGTAACACCAGGTTCGGCAATGGATGTAGAAGCATTGAAACGTTCTAATTCTGTTTATTTGGTAGACAGAGTGGTTCCAATGTTGCCTGAACAATTATCAAATATGGCGTGTTCTCTTCGTCCTCATGAAGATAAATACAGTTTTTCTTCTGTTTTTGAAATGGATGAAACTGGAAAAGTATATTCTGAATGGTTTGGTAAAACAGTCATTCACTCAGATAGACGTTTTTCTTACGAAGAAGCGCAAGAAATTATAGAAGGTGCTGAAGGAGATTACAAAGAGGAGATTCATATTTTAGATGGTATCGCTAAAACTTTGCGTAAATACCGTTTGAAAAATGGAGCATTGAACATTGAGTCTGAAGAGATGCGTTTCAAGTTAGACGAAGAAGGAATGCCGATTGAGGTAATCATTAAAACATCGAAAGATGCCCATAAATTAGTGGAGGAATTTATGCTTTTAGCGAACAGAAAAGTAGCTGAATTTATAGGGAAATCCAAAAAAGGAAGAGATCCAATTCCGTTTGTTTACCGTTGTCACGACAAGCCTGATTTAACAAAAATTGGATTGTTCAGTGTTTTCATCGATAAATTTGGGTACAAATTAGACTTTACAAATCCAGATGAAATTTCAAAAAGCATCAATAAGTTACTGTCAGATATTCGTTTGAACAATGAATATTCGTTGATACAAACAATGGCGATTCGTTCGATGGCGAAGGCAACCTACGAAACAATAAATATTGGTCACTACGGTTTAGCTTTTGAAAACTATACGCATTTCACATCACCAATTCGTCGTTATGCGGATTTAGTAGTTCATCGAATTGTTTACGAAGAATTAACGACTAAAAAACACCGTTATGGTAAAGAATTAGACGATGTGTGTAAACGAATTTCAAGAATGGAGCGTAAAGCTGTAGATGCTGAAAGAGAGTCAACAAAATATTTCCAAGTATTATTTGTTCAAGATAAAATTGGAGAAGAATTTAATGGTACCGTTTCAGGTATTGCAGAATTTGGAATGTTCGTGAAAATGGATGATAATCAATGCGAAGGAATGGTTGCTATGAATGATATTCCTGGCGATCGCTTCTCATTCGACCAAGAGAAATTCAGAATTATTGGTTCGAATACAAAAAGAGAATACAATTTTGGAGACAAAGTAAGAGTGAAAATCTATGAAGTACATTTAGCAAAACGTCAAATCGATTTAGAGTTGATTGTTGAGTAAACTATTTTAAGATATATTTTATGAAAAGGATGTCAGTTGGCATCCTTTTTTTGCGCAACTATTTCATAATCAAGTGGTCCCTAATTCTAGCCCATTCGTCCCCCATGATTAAATTCAAGATCCATTAAATAAGTTATCACTTTATAATTTTAACTGTAATGAAATGGAAAATAAATAATTTATAATTTCCACTTGCTATTCCATTTTGGAATAGTATATTTGCAACCCGAAATCAATCAATTTATTGATTATTTCACGGTCCTATAGCTCAGTTGGTTAGAGCACCTGACTCATAATCAGGTGGTCCCTGGTTCGAGCCCAGGTGGGACCACAACACTTTAAAAGCCCCTATTAAGGGGCTTTTTTGCTTGCCGAAACATTTAATATCCAAGAATTTTCAAAAAGAAACGGACTTCAAACAAATTATTAGACTAAACGTTTCAGGTATTTACCTTAAATTTAATTTCGATTATTAAGGCTATTACCTTGTTTTTCAATTATATTTTAAGGCAGACATAGACAGAATATATATGTATTAAAATCCTTATATTTGTTATGGAAAATTTATTGTCAACCTAAAAGTTGCATTTGAAGCTTGAATTCAGCATCTTTTAAAAATTAAAAGAAAATGGAACCTATATCAATGGATTCGATATCTCAAAAAGAAATTGAGTATCTACGAAAAAACAAAAACACAGGAATCGAATTTGAATATGCCCTATTCTATCTTTTAAATTCCGACAAAGGAAAAAGTATTTTTTTAAAAGAGGTAATTGCTTTTCATGATTTCAAAGATAGAATTCTTAAAATTATTTCAGGAACAGATATCTCAACTCTTAATTCTAATTTAAAGGCACTCTCTTGGATGAACTTTGAAGTAAAGTTAGCCACACAAGTTGATGATATCGGGCCAGCAGATATTATTTTACAAGACCCTAAATTTCAAAATCTTGGCCTATCTGTAAAATATCAAAACAATTGTACTATTAATGTTTCGAGTAAATACTTTTTATCTACCGATACTGCAGATAAACTTAAAACAGAATTACATAATACTTGTGAAAAATATATTGAGGAGATGAAGGGGAGTTTTGGATCTGTTAAAAATTGGTTCAGGAAAAGAAAGACAAGTAAAGAAACTAATAAATACATTGATAAAATTAGAGATGGTGTCATCTCCGACTGGAATAAAAAAACAGTTAATGAAAGAGAAGACATCTTATCAAAATTAATACATACCGATAGTCCAATTAATTTTTGGGTTATAAAATTTGGCAAAACAAAAAACGGATATAAACTAGAAATTAATACAGCACCAATAAAAAGATTAAACCCGTCAGCTGTTTTTTTAACAAAGGAGGCTACTTCATATATAGGTTTTCAATCAAATGATATTGTTTTTGCAAAAATGCAAGTGAAATTTAATAACGGTATTCTTGAAAATGTAAAAGGGGATAAGAATGATTTCAACGTAGAAGGGGTATTAATGAAAATTGGAGACCCGTTTGGCTCATGGAACTTTAATATTTAATAATTATTGAGTTTGATTTAATTATCGATCGAATTAGAGAAGGGCTTGAATATATTGATACTAATACTCAAATTATCAATTCCAATAGGAGAGAGGAGTAGGTAAAGTATTTGTTTGTAAATCAAATAATTAACTCATGCTAGATTTATTAATAAATAACAAAAAAATAATCATCAACTCTGATATTGATGGTGTTTTGTCTGGTCTAATTTTGACAAATTTCACGAATTGCGAAGTGGTTGGTTTTAGCAATAGTGATAACACTGTGTGGATAGATAAATCAAAAACAAATTCAATTTATGATGCTGTTTATATCGACATGTTTGTTGCAAATTCAAATGTTAAATGTATTGATCAACATATTGTATCTGTCAACGAGCAACACCATAGGATTTTAAATGCAAACCCAAACAAATTAAACCCTAATTTCGACAATCCTAGATTTCATTTGCCAAATAATTCTTACTACAATAAATATCCATTTGGCACAATACATTATTTGATTGCAATTCTAGAATCTGAAGGAATAAGAGTTGATCTTGATTTTATGAAACAAGTTGGTTCAATTAAATTTATGGACCTGCTTCTAAGGGCAGATGATGCAATGAAAACAACAGTTGATAGTAATTATATGACTAATGCTTCTGCATGGTGGAGTTGGTTGTTGCAAAAATCAGGAAACGCAAATAGTATTAGTTCAATGATGCAATACTTAAATGGTTTAAATGGTATTCGAGTTGGTAATATCAAACAAATGACAACATCTCTTCTTACTGATCCTACAACATTTGGCTGTACAAGTCCCGATGGAGGTTACAAATCAATAATAGATTCTAATGGTATATTATTTAATAAAGTCTCTGCTTATTTTAATTTCATTTCACAAGCAGCAGGTTTGACTTGCTTTGACCTTAATTTAAAATTAACACCACATATTGGACGCGTAAATAGAACGAGCTTGAATGCTAATCAAATTAACGAGTTGATAAATAAGAATTCCATTAACGGTGATAGTATATTTTCTTATGCATTTGTTCGTTCAGCAAACCGAGGTGAAAATTTTAGTTACACGATTATTTAAATATTTCTATTGACAATTCCTTTCTAGAAGAGATAGTAGATTTGGATTTTAAATGATATTTATCAGGACTAAATCCCTCATTTTGTAACAAAAATTCACTGAACATCTTCACAACTTTTACATTCACTGAATTACCGAATTGCTTGTATGCTATACTATCTTTTGAGGGAATTTTAAAATCATCTGGAAAACTCTGAATTCTTGCGCATTCTCGGGGTGTAATAAATCGCCTTTTATTCCCCAGAATTGATGTCTGTGTAATTGCCACCAAAGCAGGAAAATATGTTGGAGATTTTACTCTTAAGCCAGATGGTCTAAACTGCATAATAGTGTCCCAAATATTTGGGCTTTCTATTTTTCCCGCTTGCCACTCTAACATTGCTTTAGAACCAATAAAGTTTTCAAGTTTATGTGCTTTCTTAAGCCATGAATCTATAAAGCGTTTATTTTTTTCATATAAATCGTTATTCTTAATAATAAATGTTCTCTTCCATTTCGGTAAAGCCTCTAGATCCTCATTAAAATCAAGTTCACATAATCTGTCAGCCCAAACTGGAAATCCTGGTAAAGGCGTCTTTAATCCTTGAATAAAGTCATTCCAAATTTCAATTAACGCTATTATTTCTTTATTCAGATTATATTTCTTTAAGTCAATTTCCGAATCTTCTTGTAATATACTCTCAACCTCGCATTTTAAATCCGGCTTAGGTTGGAAATTAAACTCAGGAACATCTCCTAAATCTGCTCTTTTACATAAAATAAAAACTCTTTCTCGATGTTGCGGAATACCTATAAAATGGGGACTAAAAATAATTGGAGATTTACTTACAGAATAACCAATTTCAGTTAAATTTTCGTGTATAGTATTCCATGTTCTCCCGCTGTCATGGCCTGCTAGATTTCTTACATTTTCTAACAACATATATTTGGGCTTATGGTGTTTTGCGATTCTTAGAATATCAAAAAACAAAGTTCCTCTTGCATCTTCGATTCCTTTTCTATTGCCAGCTTTTGAAAACGACTGACAAGGAAATCCCCCGCATAATACATCAAAACTTGGGATTGTTTTTTCATCAACTTTTGTAATATCACCTTCAGGCAATAAGCCATAATTTTCAAAATATGTTTTTTGACACTCCTTATCTATATCAGAAGCGAAAACACCTTCACCACCTAATTCTGTCATTGCTTGATGAAAACCTCCGATTCCGCAAAAAAGATCTATAAATTTAAATTTCTTATTCGATTTCATAGTTATTAAATTGTTGAAGTATTGATTTTATTAATTATTCCCTTCCAAACTTTACTATAAAGATTGGAACCTAATTCAATGATTGAAACCAAACCGTTTGCTTCTAAGGAAGTTATTTTTTCTTTTGCATATCCCATGCTTCAAATTTAGTTATTTTTATTCTATTGAAGCCCCATTGCAATATTGCCTTTATGTATTTTACACCTGTCAAAATTGGGCGTCTTTGTTTTAGTGTTTAAAACTATACGATTTACCATCATCCAATGTATTGAATTCTAGCACTATATTTTTTACGAACTGCAACGTGGCATAATTATCTGAAATTGCTTCTAAAGAATTGATAAATAAATGAAGTTCTTCTTTCATTTCGTGTAAATTTTTTAAAACAAGCTTTTCTTTTTCGCGGTGATCGGCCGCTTTTTCATAGGACTGAATCTTGATAAAATGCTTTTTCTGCATTCTCAAAAGAACGAGTTTCTTTTTTTTAGTAAGAATTTTCATGTGGAACTTCATCAAAGTAACTTCTTGATTTATTGCCGTATTAAGGACTAATTTATTTTTAGTCACTGTATTTAAATCATTTTGAACCAGTTCCATTTCTAATGCGTAAAGTTGGTCAGGTAGTTGTATAGAAAGAAGTGTATGTATAGGTTGTCTATTTACTGGAGATGTGTAAATAAGTTTTTTTTTATCTTTCATATAGTTTTTAAAAAACGCATGAATCTTATGTTCATCCTCTTTGTTATCATCACTTAGTTCAAGTTGGTCAATAAATAAATAGTTCGATTGTGCTATTTGTTCGATTAAAATTTCACTCGTTGAATTGAGTTCTTTACGGAAATTTTTGCCATTGATAAAAACAACTTTTTCGCCGTTTTGTATTAATTGTACAGTAATAGCAGAAAGTAAACGAACCCCAATTACTTTTCGCGCACAGGCGATTTTTAATATAGAAACATCTTGGAAATTTGTGAGAATAAATTTCTCTATCAAACGATTCAATTCATTTGACTCATCTTTGAATATCGATGCAATCGTTTCTTTCGATTGTGGTTGAAATTGCTGTTTAGACATTTTATATCAGTTTTAATTAACGTGAATAATTGTTGTGTCATTTTTTACCAATTGAACTTGATAGAAATTAAAATAAGTTCCAATTCCTTCTTTTTCAATGATATCAATAACTTTCACATCGGAAGGCAAAGGAGGAAACAGTAAGGTGTACAAATGAATTTGACCAGATTTTTTAAAATGTGTTTTTAAAGGTGTTAAAGAGATATTGACTGCCTGTATCATTTTATACATAGTTGATGAACCTGCAGGACGTAAAAAAGTAGTTGGTTCCATTTGAATCCAACCGCCATTTACATATTTACTTGGCGCTTCATAAATAAAGTCAATTCGCGTGAAGTCTTCATTCAACTCAATCTTGTAAATATCTAATAAGGTTTCCGTTTCCGTCTTTATTCCTATTAAAGGATTAAAAAACACATTTCTTGCTGCTTGGACTTTAAAGTCTTCAATTTCAACAATTTCTACTTTTTCAACTTTCATAACTTCGCTTTTTTTTAATTTATTCTACAAAATAAACACATCAAAACGGAATAGTTATACGGAATGAAAAATAATGTGTATTTTTATAAAAAAAATGACAAAATGGGTATATATATTCAATCTGATCAAGTCATATTTTTGTGGGGAGCTATAATATTTCTACATCGATTAACAACTAAAATTTAAACTTGTCAATCATAATAAGGCTATTATTCTCTTACTTTTTCTTGATAAAAAGTAAGCAAAAATCAAGGTTCTTTCTAAGGAATTTTTCACTTCATTTAGTCTATATAAAATCAACAAACATCGCTAATGAAGTGAAACCGCACGTAAATACTTTCCTTCACGCTCTCTTTCGCT
>CAMDMY010000053.1 GCA_945902775.1 Chryseobacterium gleum
CCGTCAGTAATTTGACGGTATACTAAGTAAACGGATAATATTAATAATATTATAAAAGTGATAGAATAGGTCTTTGTTAATCTTTTTTGAATTACGATCAAGAAATTTAATCCTATAATCAAATCACAGATTAGCCACAATGAATGAAAATTATATGAAAATATATAAATCACCATTTGAACAATCAATAATGATTCATATGGGATTGTTATTTTTTTAGAGTGCATCTATTTTAATGATTCAATGTAGTAAAGCAGTGAATTGGCTTCTTCTTTAATTTTTGTAAATCCAATTTTTTCATTTTTTATCTCAGACCAGTCGTTCAGAAAACTATAATTCATTTCATCAATTACATTTTTAACTGATTGAAATGCTATATTTTTCATTATTTCAGGATATAAATGAAATAAATAAATTGAAATACAATTTGAATTAGAAATATATAAATTTGTTTGAGAAAGGAATGAAGCAATATACTTCGCTCCAATTTTTGATATCATTAGTTCTACAGGTGAATTTTCTTCTATTATTTGAATATTTGAATAGTTTTTTATGATGTTTCTGGTAATGTTTTTTTCTATTTCTTTTTCGCGTGGATGAAATTTAAAATATACATTTTCAAAGTTATTTGATAAGTTATCTAATATATCATTTATAATTTTTTTATATTCTTCTATATTGACATAATACCAATATATTCCTTCATTTAAAAAAATTATTTTATTTTCATTTAAATTATCATATATTTTATTTGATGTATGAAGCACACCTGATTTAATTTTTCGTTTAATATTTATATTGTTGTATAATAATATTAAATCTATCTGATTATCATTTACTTGAGTGTTCTGAATTTTGTTTATAGACTTAATATTGCTTGTATTATACCTTAGTATATTTTTTAAATACCATGATAAAATTATTTTTTTTAAGGGCAGTTTTGAATCTGGTAATATAGAAAATGTTAAGTATGTTGGAAATCCTTCTTCTATTAATATAACTTTTGCATTTATTTTTTTGAAAATTTTAATAATATAATGGTTAAGATATTCATATTCTGTATATATAACTAAAGTATCGGTTGGTTTGATATCTTTAAATTTATTTTTAATTTTTTGATGGGTTTTATAAAATTTATATATTTTGAAATGATCTTTTAAATTGCTAATAGGTTTTTTAAATTCTATTTGAAAATCAAATTTTTTTTCAGTTGTTAAAGTTAAATTATGAGGGATTTTGATTAATCCAGTTTTAAACTCCTTTAAATCTTTTAGATGATGTTCTACATCAATTAAATGAAAATTATTATTTACAAGAAAATAGATCATATTTGTTTAAACAAGAGGTGAATACTATTTTCGTTTTAATTTTTTTGCTAGATAAATCTTAAAAAAGATGCTCATTTCTTTAATGTTAGATCCACTTAATGGTTTATAAAATTTATAGTGATCAGGCGTGTTTACTGAGCAGTTCAGAGATGAAACTCCACTACGAAATAATTCGATATTTTCTATCACTTTATCTGTTAATCGCGAACTACTAAGTAAAATATCTGAAGCACAATCATTTGGTGTTTCTTGAATGTATTTACTAGGTAGAAAGTCAAACATTAAAGAAATTCTTGTTTCATTACAAGAACATTTACTGTGATAACCTAGTGTATTAATTAGAAAAAGGGAACCATTTGGTTTATCACAAGTGACAATTTCTTTTGAATGTTCGTCTAAAAATCCTACAGGTGGAAAAGGTTTAGTTGGGAATAAATTATGTGTTCCTTTACAATATTTAAAAGCACCACTTTTTAAATCCCCACCTTGAATACATATTTGCGCACGGATTAAGCCACCGTTTCTCATATCTGAATGCCACACTAATTCTTTTGGATTATTTTCTTCTTTGTATAAAGCTACATGAGCAAATTTATAATCTAAATAACCCATTTTTTTTATTTCTTCAGCAATGTCTATTGCCACTTCAAGTAGATTAACACTTGTCAACTTAGTTGTAGGGTAAGGAATTTCTGAAACATATTTATGTAATCTAATTGAATAGCCAGGTCCCATTAATTGTGTATGTGAAAATAGATTCAAGCATTCCGTTCTAAGTTTTGAGATTACATCTTGGCTTAAAAAGTTATATTTTATTTGTAAACCGTCTTCTTGAAAGTCGAACGTTTCTTGTTGAGTTGAAGCAATTGTTTCCATAATTGTTTAATTTAATTATACTAATGTTTTATATTAAAGTAGTTTTTAATAAAATTTCCCTTCATGTTTTAAATTTTCAAATAATTCAATGTCTCTCCTTTTAATAATTTTAGCAGGATTTCCTCCAACGATTGAAAAAGGAGGTACATCTTTTGTTAGAACAGCTCCACTCCCTACTACAGCCCCTTCCCCGACAGTTACACCTGGTACAATTGTTACATTTGATCCAAACCAAACGAAATCTTCAATAATTACGGCTTTACAAACTGTAATTTCATCATATGGGATTGATCTTTTACTTTCATAATTGTGATTGGTAGAAAATATAGTTAGACCTCGGCCGGTGTGAAAATAACGTCCTATAATAACTCCACCAGTGCATTCAATATAGGTTTCGGATTTTAAATGACTTGTTTTATCTATTTTAAAACCAGCTGATTTTTCATTATTAGAGCTGATTGTGAGTCCACCTGTACCTTGCTGAAAATAGTTGATAGTTGTATTATACTTTTGTGATAATCGTTTTACTTTTACTATTTCAAAATAGCAAGATATTTTAGTTGAAATTATATCTAATTTAAAGTTTAAAATAAGCCAAACAATAATTTTTTCCATTGTATCATTTATTTTTTATTGTCTTTATGACATTTAAAATAGGATTTTTAAAAATAAAGAGCATTAATAAAATAGTTAAAAGTTTAATAGGAATGGACACAATTAGGTCTTTTGGTAGTAAAAACATGTTTTCGAAATAAATACAAGCATAAGATATTAATATAACACCAATTATTTTCCAGTCTGTTTTTATAAAAAAGTTTTTTCTCGCAAGAAAATACATGAATATGAAAATTAATATATTACACAATAAACTATTTATAGCAGCAAAATATACCCCTATTGGGATTAATAAATAATTTAATCCAATATTAATAACTGCACATATAATAATAACAATTGCAACATGTTGAGTTTTTTTGTTTTGATATATCATTTGATTAAACAAAGCTCCAATTTGACTAATGATAAAGGAAAGAGCGAAAATAGAAATGTAATGATATGATGTAATGTATTCTTTTCTGAAAAATAATTTGAGAAGTATATCAGCTCCACTTAATATTGATAAACCTAAAATACCAACAGTTAATACTATACCTGAATTTATTTTATATAGTTTTTCTTTTTTTTCTTCAATACTTATTTCTTCTCGGTTTGCAATTTCAAAAAAAACAGGATTATATGCCATAAATAAAGCTGCTGAAATAAACATAATTAGACTTGCTAATCGATAACCTAACGAATATATACCTACATCAGTTTGTGTAAAGTATTTATTTATAAATATTCTGTCAGAAAGGTTTAAAATCCACGAAGATAAAAGGCTTGGTAAAACAGGTAAACTAAATATGAGTGCTAATTTTAGTTTATAAAAATTAAAAGTGTAATTAATCGATTTATGGATGTAATATAAAACAAGTGGGATTATTATTGCGGCACTTAACATCATCCCTTTTACATATCCCATAGCCCCTTCTTTATAATTTACTACAAGAAGTATATTACAAGAAGCTGTAATAACAACTAGTGTTAATGAGATAAACATGAATTGCTTACTATTTTGTTTTACCTGAGCAATCATTTGTGAATAATTTATTATCAGTAATAAAAAGGTATATAAAATAGAAAAAGTAAAATACGGATAAAATGGAATGTTTGGGAATAACTTATTGAGCTGATCTTTTGATATAAAACAAATGATTGTTGCTACAATGCCTATAGATATGAGTGATATAAATATAGTGCCTAAAAAATCTCGTCTATCTTTTTCATCTGCATAGTCATAATATAGACGTCCCAAGGATCGATCGATTGCTAATGTTATAATTATGATTAATATTCCTGAAAGTGTTTGCATTGAATTTGTAACTCCAAAATCATCCACACTCATATATTTTGTATATACAGGAAGCAGTAAAAAAGCCGACAATGCTGTTAATACATTTCCGACAGTATAGATTACTGTGTTTTTTATTAGCTTAGACAAGACTGATTACTTTTTTTAATTCTTCGAATACTAATTGATTACCTAAAGTATTGGGATGATACCCATCATCATAGATATCAGGTGTCAGATCAGCATTCAACGGGTTTATGACAGTTACGATATCAAAAGTCTGATCCATTTGATCAATTATATCATTGTATTCTTTTATTGCTTCAAGAATTTCTAGACTTTTCACCCTCATTCTTTCGTCTGGAGTACAGATTTTTATTATGATTACCTTTTTTACATTGTTTATTTGACATCTTTTCAGGTAAACTTCTAAATAATGAAAGAATTGTAAAGGAATAATATCAGCATTTTTAGCTGATCTTTTTTTTACCTTTTTTAAAATTCCATAGATCAAACTTTTTAATTTCCCAGGCATTCTTTCTAATACTTTACTAAAAAGACTGGATTGTTTGAGATATCTAGGCGCACAATCTACAATTCCTAATTGTAAAACAATAATATCAGGTAGATAAAACTCTAAACAATCTGCGCCACCTGGAAAGACATTATCTCCACCACCTTCAGAAATAAGTACACGTGTTGTGATGGCCCTTTTAAAATGCGATGCAAAAAGGTAATTTGAAAAATGGAGTTGTAATTTACAGAACCAAGTATCTTCAAATCGATTTCCATGCCCTGGTAGTGCCAAAGAATCACCAATACATAGAATTTTGTATTTTTTATTTGAAACGTTATCCATAAATTAGTTAATAACCGCTCATTTTTATATACACTTCATTGATCATTTGTTTTTGTTTTTCAACGGTACAAAAACGACTATAATCACCTTCTAAAAATGCTTTGGTTTGTAAAGATAATCCAGGTTTAAATTCTGTATCCAACGAATCGTCAATCTCAACAGGATTGACAGCAACTGATCCAATCAATTGAATTTGTAGTTTTTCCATCGGTTTAAAAATCAATCGATGTTTTTTTGTAAGTAGTTCTAATACCCATCTTCCTGGTGCTTCCCAATTTGCTTGGTATGAAAATAAAGCTCCTTTTTCACTGATTCCTGCTCCTGCAAAAATAGATGCGCTAGGATGCCAATCTAAAGAACCAGCGTAATAGGCGCTCAAATCTTTAGGTTGTCCCCCTATATAAAAAGCAAGATCAACAACATGCGTTGAATTACCCAAAAACCAATTGTTTAGATCTGCATCTGTTTTTTCATATGCAGTGATTACATGCGACCATTCAGTAAATTCAAAGTTGAATGAACTAAGTCCTCCATCTTCTGCTATGATTTTTTCAGCATGTAAAACAGAAGAATAGAATCGTCTGTTATAGGCTAATAAAACATTTACTCCTGCTGTTTGTTGAGCAAGTTCAGCCAATTCATTTATTTCACGGGGATATGCTACACCTGGTTTTTCAATTAAAATATCTTTAACGCCGTAGTTAATCAGTATTTTACAAATAGATTGTAATTCTTCGACATTTGTAGCAACAATTGCTTTTTGTGGAATGGCAGGTTTGGTTTCTAAGTAATTTTGAATTCCTCCAGTAATTACTTTGACCCCTATATGAGTTTCAAATTCTCTGCTTTTTGTTTCACCTCTACCAATCACAATAAATGGTTTGTTCAAACTTTTTAAAACGGCTGCATAATCCATAGCCATTTGACCTGTACCGATCAACCAAGTTTCATTGTTCATTTTGAATTATTTAATATTTTATGTAATAGGATAAAGCTTTGAATGGGTTTTACTTTTACTTAACCAGTCGAATAATACCTCATGGATAGCAATAGAATCTTTTACCTCTGGTAGTACTCTTTCTCCATTTATTAAATTGCGCAACCAAAAGTGTGTTAATTCAGAAAGTGATAAGGAAACAAATTCTTTTTTTACATCTGGAAGGTAATCACCGTGGTATCTATAAACAGGTAATTCGCTATTTTCATTTCTCAAAGAATCAATTCTCGTTGCTCTTACTTCATCGTAATGTATTCTTCCATGTGAACCTATGATTTCAATTGGACCGAATGGGGTAGATGTTGCAGAGATAGATAATAATAATTTTCCTTGATAGAGGTCATCTTTGTAAAATTTGATAACGCTCCATCCTCCAAAATCATTGAATTGAGTACCTCTTCCGCTAGGGATTACAATTTCTTCGACCTCTGAAGCTACAATTGTAGCTTTATTTGCATCAAAAAGGAAGAAGCACATATCTAATAAATGAACACCGTTTGCTCCAATCCCAATAGCACCTGTATTGACAGAAATAGTTTTTGGTCCAATCATTTGAGGAATTATTTGTAAATCCTTTTTTAATTGAATCAATGATGGAGTTAAACGCATACTGAAGTTTACATATGACTGAACTTCTGGGTATTTGTCCAAATATTCATTTATTCTTTTTACTTCTTCTAAACTTTGCCCTAAAGGTTTTTCTAATAGTACATGTTTCACTTTTTTCTGGATGACATTTGAAAGTGTTTCAAGTCGATCACCAGCTGTTGAAGCAATAATAGCAATGTCGTACGTTTCATTTAGTTTGGCAAAATCATCTGCCATCATGAATCTAAATTTTTCAGGATTTTTTGAATTGGCAACTGCTTTTGCAGCATCGATCAATGAATTTTCTGATATATCAGTCAAACAAATCTCTGACATTTCGGTCATTTCATCTATACCTTGGGCATGTCGTACGCCCATTCTACCTGCTCCAATTATTACTACTTTCATATTTACGCGTTTAATGCTTCTATTTTATTTTTTCGATTAAAAATTCAGCCCATAACCAATCGATTGGGTTGTCAAGATCAACAGAACTCAAATCATCCATGACCATTTTTTTAACTTTTAGAAATTTATCCTCTGGCATTTTTTTCAATGATTCAATATTTACTACATAGATAGCTCCATTGTATTCATAAACTGGCGGACAATCCTGTCTACGTGTGAAATTACCAGGTTTTGATTTTACTAAAAAACCGTCATTGTTTTCCTCACATAAATTGTAGTATGGATTCGAACTGGATTCAACAACTGAAACAACCATATCGTATTCATTTGAATAAAGATCTAAAGCTTCTTGCACTTGTTTTACTGTCCGAAAAGGTGATGTAGGTTGTAATACAACTAAAGTATCGAATTTTTGACCAAGTTTTTCATAATATTCAATTGCATGAAGTTCCACACTATAGCTGTCTGCTTGATCAGTTGCTAACTCAGCTGGTCTCAAAAAGGGGACTTTCAAGCCATATTCTTCCGCTTTTTCAATGATCTCTTGGGAATCCGTGCTTAAACAAATATTCGCATCATCAACAAAGTTCCTCGCAACATCAATCGAATAATAAAGTAAGGGTTTTCCTGCTAATGGCTTAATATTTTTTCCGGGAATTCCTTTTGAACCACCTCGTGCCATAATCAAAAACAAGGTTTTGTCAAGTCCTGACATCATATTTTAATGTATTTAATGTCTTCTTGTGCTTTGTGAAAATCATTCATATTTCCAATGTCCAACCAGTAACCTAAAATAGGGAAGTAAGACACTTTTTGCCCAATTTTGATGATATGCTCTATTAGGTCTGTTGCATTAAAATGTTCATTGTGTGGAATATGTGTTAATGCATCTTTTTTAATAAGATATATTCCAGCATTCGAATAATAAGTGTAGGTTGGTTTTTCTTTTAATGATTTAATGTATTTATCATCAATATCTAAAATAGCATAAGGGATATTGACTTTGTAGGGAATACATGCAACTGACATCGATGCGCCACTAGAGATGAAATCATTATAGAACTCTTCGATATTTATATTTGTTAATAAATCGGCGTTCATTACTAAAACACAATCTTCGGTAAACCCGTCTGATAAAGAAACAGAACCAATTGTTCCTAGTTTTTTTTCTTCAATGATATATTTAATAGTTGCTTCTTTTGATGAACCATCTTGTAAATGATTCATTATTTGATCAGCTAAATAATTGACACTTATAGTGATATCGTGAATTCCGTATTTAATCATTTGGTCAACCCCATAATCGATTATTGGTTTTTCTCCGATTTTTAATAAGGGTTTAGGAGTATTTTCTGTCAATGGTCGTAAACGGATTCCTTCACCACCAGCCATGATAACGCCACAAATTGGAAGTAATCCGATTTGAAATTCTAAATTAATGATTTGAAGTATTTTATCATTTGAATCAAGCAACGGAACTAATTTTATACCTTTTGATTTGTATCCGCTTATTTTGGCTTGGTTCATTTCACCTTCTCTTAAAAATTTGAAAGTGGTGTTCATGCAACCTGCAACAGAGTCTTCCAGTATAAGGTGGTTCAATAATCCTCGTCTAATATCACCATCTGTCACTGTTCCAATTACTTGTTTTTCGTCGTTTAAAACAAACAATGTCAGTTTTTCTTCAAGTTGATTCAATTTCTCTAATGCATGAGAAATTGTTTCATGAATTTGAATCGTATGTTGAGAAATTTCCATTTAACTACCTTTATTTATCAATATTTCTTAATAATACAAATGCTTCAGCATAATATACTCCTACACTAGCACCTCTGAACATTGCTAAGGATTTTATGTTTTCAATACTTCTAGGAAATGGGTGTGGTGATACTTCCGAATCAAAAACCTTCATAATTTCTAATTTTTTATCTAAATACTTTGTGATATCGACATAATAATTTGGCTGAAACATGTTTTCAGGAAGAGCAGGCGAGAATTCCGTTTCTGAAATACATTCATACATTAATACTTTCTTCACGAATGGGTATCTGAACGGTTTAGTACAGGCAAAGCAAGCTTGAAAAGAGTATCTATGGTCAGAATGTGCATCCGAACGATTAATCATGTAGATTGTTTCAGGCTGAAAATCATTCACTGCATTACTAACACCATCAATTAAATCTTTTTGTGTTTCACTTGTCAGGCCAGCAGGTTGAAATTCAAGATTATAAACTTTAGAAAAACCATATTCTTTTGAAACATCATTGATTTCTCCATTTCTAATGTCTACACGTTCTTTAGAGAAACCATATTCTTCTTTCACGTTGGTAATGATTAACCAAGCTACTTCGTCACCATTTTCAACGTGTTTTAATATTGTTCCACCACAGCCAAGTGTCTCATCATCTGGATGTACAGCTACTACTAGTACTTTCATTTGTAATAATTAATATGTAATTTGTTTTGCCAATAATGTATTATCAATTGGAATTTCAGCTAATATATCTGCAATTTTTTTCCCTGAAAATCCATCACCGTAAACATTTTTTATTTTAGGCAAATTTGCTATAAAGTCTTCATCGTGAAGAATCATTTCAATTGCTTTTTCTATAGAACTTTGTTGAATATCACAAAACAGTACATTTCCAGCATTTATTCTTCCTTGTTGACGTTTTCCAACATTGATAGCTGGAATTTCCAAGATAGGGCATTCAGCCAATCCCATGCTAGAATTTCCGATTAAGAAACTAGAATGTTTTATTAATGGAATAAACAAATCACGCGGTAAATTTTTGTATAAAATGAAATTGGAATTATCTGCATAACGATCGATTACTCGAATGATCTCCTGTGTTCCCGGATCATTATTTGGATATGAAAGGAATGTTTTCACTTTTTGTTTCTCCAATGCTTTCAATATATTTTCAAGTTCAATAAGACTCTCTTCAATATTATTAGGCAGCGAATGGTGAATAACAACAGCGTACTCTTTTTCTTTGATTTTTGTATCGAAGTGTTTTGTTATGACGTTGAAAGGTACATCATCATATAACCTGTACTTATCTAATGCTGGTGATCCCAAACAATGAATTCTCCATGATTCTTCCCCCATCAATTCAATCCGTTTGGCATGCTCTGGATGCGAAGGGAAATGTAAATGTGAAAGTTTGGTTGTAGCATGTCGAACTTGTTCATCAATATCCCCAATTTCCTCTGGAAATGTTTTATCACCTCCAAATATATGCGCAACGGGAATATTTAAAAACGTTGCTACCGTAGCAGCAATTACTGTTTCT
Source organism: Chryseobacterium gleum (assembly GCA_945902775.1). Taxonomy (GTDB): domain Bacteria; phylum Bacteroidota; class Bacteroidia; order Flavobacteriales_D; family Crocinitomicaceae; genus CAIUKX01. Next base: position 10,244 of record CAMDMY010000053.1, read on the forward strand.
TCTCTATCACCTGCCACCATAATTAAGTCAGGCTTATAGTTTTCAAAAACATCACAAATACCGTTCATTAGTGTAGCAGCAGCTTTTGCTTTTGCTGTATGACTATCGCTATCGAAAAGAGTAAGAATTTTTGCAACAATATTGAATTTATCATTTTCAACGTTGCTGATTGTTTTACCAAAACGTTCACTTAAATGTGCTCCGAAAACAATAAAGCCAAATTCTACATTTTCTTTAAGATCTAGTTCTTTGGCTATAGAATATTGCAAATCATATTCCGATCTTATACCAGTAAATGCTACAATTCGTCTTTTATCCATTTTTTTTTCCAGAAATAACCCAATGTGAACCTATTATATTTGTAAGTTTTGTTTCAAAATATCCTATTTCCAAATCATCAAACACTCCAAATAATTTTTTGATATCTTCTTCTGTAGGAATCCCTATTATTTCACTACCAGTCTGATTTCCTTTCACAATTGTCCATTCATATTCATTTCTTTGAGTCGAATTTTCAAATGCAATGTCCTGCATTCTTGCCATGGTACCGATAAATTTCCCACCAGGCTTAATTAGTTTATGTATTGTTTTCAAAACTTTTTCTAAACTCTCAATCGTATTATAATAGAGAACCTGCCATGAAATAACTAGATCAAATGATTCATTTTTAAAGGGAATAATTGCTTCATCTTTCATAATGTAAAGCTTCTCTTGATCGAAATCGCTTCTTAGTTTTGCTAAAGTTATTTCTTTCGCATGTTCTGATATTTCAGTACCGTATACATTACAATTTAAAAAATCTAAATGTCTTAAATTATTCCCAGAACCAAACCCGTAATCGAGGACTTTTAGTTCAGTAAAGTTTTTGTCAGGATATAAATAATATAAATATCGAACAAGATTTTCATTTGGATAACTTAAATTATTTTGACCAGCTTTATAGATATCTGACCAGACTGTTTTATTTGATTCAAAAGATTTCATTATAAAAAATTAATAGCGTTTTTACCTTCGTTGAAAACTAAATCCATAATTGATAAATGAGGGATAAATTCGTCTTTTGAATTGATTTGATTGTATTCCTTAAAATTATAATTAACTGTTTCCACACTTATATTTTCTTGTTCAAATTCATCAATTTTTAAATATTCAAGTCCTCCACTTCCTGTTAAATAGGTGGAAGCATTTAATTTTTTACAGATTGATAATACCAATTCGGACTTATCTCCTTCTTTTATGATATCTGAAGATGTAATAATTTGGGTGTTAATCCCTAAATAGTTTAAATAAAATGTTATTAAATCAATATTTAAGTCGCAAAGTAACTGATATTCTTTTGTATAAATAGGATTTAAATTTTCAGCAACTTCATTAAAAAATGGAGTTTTTTTGTATGCCATTTCAATGGTTTGCCAATGTTTTTTTAAAATTCTTGAATCAGATATTTTAATCGTGTTAATTTTATCTGAAAGCGAATGAAATACAGGGATTGTTAACCTAATTTCGCCGTTTTTGCTAAAGATAAAATTTCGATTTTGTAATCCATTTTTTTGAAATTGCACATCATCCAGAAAAACAAAAATGTCAGAGTCCTTTATTTTACTAAAGTATGGAATCCAAGGTAAATATTGAGGTTGATGTATTGAAACTATCATTAATTTATATTATTCAGTAATTAATTCATCTTCTGAGAAATTGGATTGAGCAATTTTTCCTATAAACTCATCCCAACGCATAGGACTAATACCATTTCCTGGTCTTTTCACGGTTAAATTCTCCTCAGAAAAAATTTCACCTTTTTGGATAATTTTCGATGCGACGATACTTTTTCTAGAAATTTGAATGTTTTTTGACTCTGATGCAGAAGCAATTTTCTCATCGAATCCCAAAGCTTTTTCAATATTTCTGATTGATTGCACCATAGAAGTCAATTCATGAGGTTCTAAAGAAGCAATGTGATCGGGTCCTTCCATCGTTTTATCCAATGTAAAATGTTTTTCTATTACTGTTGCTCCTAATGCTACAGCAGCTATTGGAACTTCAATACCTAATGTGTGATCAGAGTAACCAACAGATACACCATAGGTCTTACCAATGGTGTTCATCGCAAGTAAATTCACATCCGACATGGGAGTTGGATATTCTGTATTACAATGTAAAATAGTAATATTCTCTTTTTTCGTTCCAGCTTTAATTAGTGCATTCATTGCTTCACCAATTTCTTCTAAACTTCCCATTCCAGTTGATAGAATAACAGGCTTACCAAGTCCACCTATTTTTCGAAGATAAGGTAAATTTGTCATTTCGCCCGAAGGAATTTTAAACAAATCAATATTTAATTCGTGTAAGAAATCAACACTTTCAAGATCAAATGCAGTAGATAAAAATTTTATATTTTTTGAACGACAATAATCGATTAACTCAAAATGCATCACTTTGCTCATTTCTAGTTTTTGAAGCATTGCTAATTGAGATTCATTTTCATCCTTTGTATTTGTCTTCTGATAACTTGCTTTTTCTGCAAATTTACTGACCAGTTTTTTAGAGTTAAATGTTTGAAATTTTACATAATCAACACCTGCGTCAACCGCGGCATCAATCAGTTGTTTTGCTAAATTAATTTCACCATTGTGATTTACACCAGCTTCTGCAATAATGAGTACCTTGTTTTTCATCATTTATTTAATTTTTCTAGCTGGATTACCAACCCATACTTCGTTATCTGGTATATCATTGATGACAACCGAACCTGCGCCAATAATTACATTTTTTCCAATTTTTTTTCCTGGTATAATGATTGAATTAGCACCTATAAATGTACCATTATCGATTGTAATGTTCCCTGTAAGAACCGTTCCTGGTGCAATGTGACAGAATTCACCAACAATACATTCGTGTTCTATAATTGCTCCTGAATTTATAATTGTTCCTTTTTTTATATGACTGAGTGTATTAATTATGGCCCCGACTCCGATAAATACAGATTTTTCTACTTGAGCTAAAGGAGATATTTTTGCTAGCGGATGAGAAATAATGGTTTGTTTTAAATTATTTGATTCAATAAATTGCACCATTTTTTTGCGAACATTATTTGATCCTACACTCGGGAAATAATATAATTCCTCCTCATTGTCAAATTGATTCATTCCTTTTTCATCACCTAGGTACTTTATTTGATAAGGGTTATTTGATTCTTCTGTATCGTAGTATCCATTAATGATTTCTTGACTCGCTAATATAGCATCTGCTACTACATAAGCATGACCAGAGTATCCAAGTAAGTTAATTTTTTTCATTTGATTGTTGTACTACTTGGAATATTAACCAATCTATTTTCAATATCTATACTATTAGCTAATCCATCATGCAAACAATGTTTAAACATGTCCAAACGGTGCATTAATGCCCAAATTGGTCGTGTCATTACTTGATTATCATTTGTTTCAGTTAAAAATGCATTTCGCTCTTCAAAAGAAGGTAATAAAATTGCATTTAGCCAGTAATTAGATTGGCTATCTTCAAGTTCTTCGATGAACATAATATTTGTTCCTTTGAAAAACGCTTTGTATTTGTCAGCAACTATTCGTTTGTTTGCTAAAAATGTATCTAACTGTTCTAATTGTGCACAAGCAAGTGCAGCGTTTAAATTTGGACAACGATAATTATATCCAATATGATCGTGTACATATTCCCAACGATGGGGTACTTTAGCCTGAGTTGTTAAATGTTTTGCCAATTTACCAAGTTCATCATTGTTGGTTACAATAATACCACCACCACCACAGGTAATCGTTTTATTACCATTAAAACTATATGTGCCAAGTAAACCAAAGGTTCCTGTTTGTTTATTTTTATAAGTCGAACCTAATGATTCTGCTGCATCTTCAACAACAGGAATATTATATTGATTACATAATTCTACAATTTTATCGATCTCGACAGGATGTCCGAATGTATGCATAGGAACACAAGCGGCTACTTTTCGACCACTTTCTTTGTGAATTGCTACATCGTTTACTAATTCAACACCACTTAAAAATTTTCTTAATGCGTCATAAGACATTCCGAGTCGAGCTTTATCTACATCAATAAAAATTGGTTCTGCTCCAATATAACTAATGGCATTACAAGTGGCGATGAAACTTAAGGCTTGAGTCACAACAAGATCATCTTTCTTAACCCCCGCTAATAGTAAACTCATGTGTAAAGCAGCTGTACCATTTACAACCGCAATAGCATACTTTGCACCTGTATATTCACGAATCATTTCTTCAAATCGATCAACATATTTACCCACAGATGATACAAAAGTTGAGTCAATTGTATCCATTACATATTTTTTCTCATTACCATTAAAGCGAGGTTCATGTAAAGGAATAAAATCGGTAGGTGTATTGTATGTTTTTCGAATAAATGAAATTACATCTGTGTACATATAAATGGGCTATTTTTTTGTATGAATTACATCTTACCGTCAAGGTATTTACCAGTTTCTTTATGTCCAAAATCAGGTATCATATCAAAAAATAATTCGACAATGTTTTCTTTTGTCCAACTTTTATTAGCTTTTAAATTTTGAATTGTTTTTGTGAAATTTTGAATTTTATTTTGATCAAAAATGGCATTATTCTTAATGATACCAAAATTAGTGAATCGATTCATATCTACTATTTCTGAATCTGTAAAAAATTCCTCAAAATCTTTTTCGCCCGTTGTATCACTCTCCTTAAATAAACAAGGCCATTTTTTTTCGAGTGGGAGGGAAGTCATTAATTTTCGCGCTTCATCTTCCGTTTCACATAGATAGGGTTCATACCCTAAATCCGCTAAATATTTTACGGCAATATCAGCAAACGAAATTAGATGAAGATTCTCACTTAATTTCGGGAAGAATATATCTCTATTTTCTCCAAAAATGCAAGACATTAAACAAAGTTCCCCAGATTCTTTTGGTGTAACAAAATATCTTTTTATGTCATTGGGAGCAACGATGGGTTGTTTTTTCGCTATCCGTTGGTTGAATCCATGAAGTAGAGAACCATCAGAAAAAGCAACGTTTGCAAAGCGTGCCGTTGAAATCTTTATTTCTTGACTTCTTTGCATAAGGTACATTTCCATGATTCGTTTGGAAGCTCCCATCATATTGACAGGGTTAGCAGCTTTATCAGTGGAAACACAAAAGTATTTTTTTGTTCCTTTGGTGATTGATTGCTGAATTGTTTTATCGGTATTGAAAATGTTAACATCAATCATCCTCATTAAAGTAAAAGGATCTTTTTCGCTTCTTACATGTTTCAATGCAGATAAATTTAAGACATAATCATACTTTCCGTCTGATTCAATGAATGCATCATATTCGATAGAGCCAATGTCGAGCGCAAATGTTTGAAAGTCACCATCAATATAACCAAACGAACTTCTAATATCTCTGACCAATTCTACCATATTGTTTTCACTTATATCAACAATATGGAGTTTTTTTGGATTTCGTTTAAATATTTCTTTTGTTACGGCTTGCCCAATAGAACCCGCTCCACCAATGACTAAAAAAGAAGATTGATTTACAATTGATGTTAGTTCTATTTCTTTTATTTGAATGTCTTCAGTAAAAAGTTCTGTATTTCGACCTATGTAATTTAAAATTGTCATTTTTATGAGTTTTTACGATTTAATTTTTTAAGAAAATCATTACCAATTATAAAGGCTATTATTAAAAAGCCTCCAATAAACCCACCAATCAGCCCACCTTTTATTTTACCTGTTTTCACTCCAATTAGAGGTGAAATGGGGCGATCTATTATTTCTATAATTGGAGTTTCATTTAATAAACTCATCCTTGATAGTTCTAAATTTCTAACTAATTCAGCTAGAATTACTTGATTCGCTTGAACGCTTACTTCTTTGTGCGCTGAAGGTACTCGTTTTACATTAAAAGCTGGGTTTAGCAAGAAAGTGTTATCATTTGCTGCAGCAACTCCTGTTATAGCGTTGTATAACTCTCTTCTAACTGAATCAGTTTGTTGTTGAAGAATTGTATAATTTAATTTTGCTTTTCGAGTTTTTGTTTCGATGTAAAATTCTGATGAAACCTTAATTAACTCTTCAGGGAAATATCGACAAAAATTTTTGTCTTCAATTTTTAGAGTTATATACATTATTGTATTATCAGGATTTTTTATTTCAACTCCAAGTTCTTTTTTTGTTAATGAGTGATAAATATTTGATAGAATACTATTTTGATCTAAAGATAATTTTTTTGAAGGGGTATTGGGTTTGAATTTTAAATTTTTCATTTTTTCATCTTTAACATCGTCCCAACCTTTAAATTTAAAGTATAAATCTGCAAAACTTTTGCTTTTATCGTAAGGCAAAGGTTCTAAAAGTGCTTTCTGAATTAATGATCTTGATTTTAACAAATCCAGCATATTTGCTGAACTGAACACACCTTGATTCGTTGCCCCTTTTCCAAAACCAAATGTGTTTGCTAAACTAGCTAAACCACTTGCGCCCTCTCCCTCAACTACAAAACTTAATGAAGAGTTGTAGTTTTTTTTTGTAAAAGTTGAAACGATTACTCCAATTATAGAAGTTAATAGTACGACTAGCATAATTAATTTCCATTTTAACATCAAAAGCGATTTTACATGCTTTATACGTTCTAGTATAGAAATTATATTTATTTCGTTGTTATCAGCTATTTTATCTATGCTCATGGTTATTTAAAACTATTTACTAATACGATAATCATAGTAGCCATACTACTTGTTATACCTGCCAACCCTGCTATCTCAGCTAATGATCTTTTTTCTCTAACTGGCTTTTCAGGGATATTTATAGTCGTTCCAGCTAATATTGGAGGATATTTTCGAAGTCCCAAAAAGCTTTTCGTTCTGATATGTATACCATTTGGATAGGTAGCATAAACTTTCTTTTTCCATCCTTTGTGGTAAAAACCGCCAGCTTGCTGGACATAATATTTTAAAGCTTTTCCTTTAACAAACGGAATTTCCGTATTTGTTGCAACACTTCCATTTATTTTAATTGCAGGAACATATTTAAGTACCCTTAATTCATCACCAGGTTGAACTTTTATGTTTTGATATGAATTTGTTCTTTTTAATATTTTTGAATACTTTATAGGAATAATGTAATCCCCCCTTTGAATATAAATTCCATTTATATTTGCTTCAGATTTTAATCCCCCAGATCTATTAATGATATCTAAAATACGTTCTTCTTTATTTGAAATTGTATAATAACCGGGGTATTCTATAAATCCAGAAACATAAATAGTTTTTTGAGTTTCATAAATGGGTTTTTTTCGTATTAATATTACATCATTTGGATTAAGTATAATGTTTTTAGCTAAATCAGTATTTAAATCATTTATTTCTAGATGAATTATTTCAGCTATTTCCAATTGATCTTTTTTCACTTCATCTTTTTTTATGGGTCTTGATATTTCAATATTTTTTGATGCCGCATTAGTAAAACCTCCAGCCTGAATGATTACATCAAACAAAGTTAAATTATCTACAAAAGGATATGTTCCTGCTTTACGAATCTCTCCTTCAATTTGAACTGATAATTGATCTTTGAAATCAAATAAAGAAAAGATAATTAATTCATCTTCCTTTTTTAATTTAATATTATGAGTTGTATCATTTTCTAATGCTTTTGATAGATTAATACTCAATATTTCTTTTGAATAATCTTCTTTTAACCTTGTAATTTGAGCTTGATATTTAAAAGCATCTTCTTTTAAACCATCGGCTTTTTTTATCAAGTCTTGAATTCTCATTCCTTCGATAAAAGAATAATCATCTGGACGATAAACAGAACCTTTTATCGAAATTCTATTTTCAAAACGATTTAATATTTCACTTACTTTAAAAACATCTCCTGATTTAGGCTTATAAGTTCCATATTCATTTTTAGATAAATCAACAATACGTAATTCTTTATCTGTATTTTGAATCAATTTTATTGTAGATAGATAGGCAGACTCATTAAAACCAGAGCAATACCTTAAAAGATCATTGAAGTTTTCTTCAGGAAGCAATTCGAAAACACCCGATTTTTTCACTTTACCCTCTATTAAAACTCTACAAGTATATACTGGAATTCTTATTATATCATTGTCTTTTAATCCAATGTTTTCATTTTGAGTTCCAGTCATAATGAATTTATAAATATCTACTATTTTAATGATTTTATTATTTCTAACCACTTCTATGTTTCTATAGCTCCCATTTTCATTTGGTCCACCAGCTGCATAAAGCGCATTGAATACTGTTGATAACGATGATAGTGAATAATTTCCAGATTTCTGAGCCCCGATTATAGTAACTTTAATAGTTCTTATTTTAGTTAATGAAATTGAGATATTTGATTGACCTGATTTAATGGTAGTAAAAACTTTGGAGCAAGCATTTTTTATTTGAGAGATGGCAGCTTCAAAGGTAAGTCCAGAAACATTTATTTGTCCTACATTAGGAATACTAATTTTTCCTTCTTTTGAAACTTGAGATGTTGTACCGAATTCTTGAATTCCATAAATTACAATTTGTAATTCATCACCAGGTCCTAAAATATAATTTACTGGAGTAGCCATATTTGAATTTGGCTCAAATGTTAGAGATGGATTGGTGAAAATATCTGATCCAAAAATTAAATTATTTAATTCAATAGGACTATTTTCTGTATCTAATTGAATTGGATTTGTTGTTATTTTACTAACATCTTCGGTATTTAGTTCGGGTGCTTCATTTTGAATTCTATTTTTAAGTAATTCAAAATCTGTTGACTTCAAGCCTTTAGCAATAGCAATATTTTCCAATGTTTCAAAAGAAGTATTGCTTCTTTGCATTTCGGATTTTATATTCCTAATTTGCGCATTTGACATTTTTTCAACTTTTAAATTACTAAAGTCGGTGTCATTTATAAAACTTTGAGAATAAGTTTGTGTAAATATTACTAATGTTAAAACGATTAAAATATATTTAATGTATGAATTCATTTTATTCAATT
>CAMDMY010000054.1 GCA_945902775.1 Chryseobacterium gleum
TATTAATAAAGACAAATCTGTTTCTAATAATCAAAGATAGAATTCCATTTATTTGAAATCCATAGAAACAATAAAAAAATCTTAACTTTACATTATAAATATTATATAATCAAGGAATGAAAAGTCAATTAGCAATCGAATTATCTGAAAATGCAGTTCATTTTGCAAGTATCGAAGATGGTATCGTAAAATCGCTTGATAAATTCACTTTTAAAGATAAAATTGATTACCGTTATAAAGAACAATTAGATCATATTTTTACGGAAAAAGGATACAGAGATAGAGATTATGATGAATATTCATTGTCTTGGTATTCAATGTATTCTACACTTTTACCGAATAATGTTTTCAGTGAAATTAGAGCGGAAGAATTGTTTCGTTTATGCTACAGTGCTGATATTCCGTATAATCACATTGATTACAATAGAATACCTGAATTAGCCATTGTGAATGTTTTCGAAATTCCTTTATGGGTGAAGTCATTCTTTGTAATTAAATTTCCTAGAATTGTAATTCAACACGAGGGGAGTCATTTATTACATGGGATTTTCGCAGGCTCAACCTATAAATTAAAAGGAACAATTGTATTACATCAAAACTCCTTTAATTTAATTTTAGCGAATGAAAATGGGCTACAATTTTATTCTCACTTTGATTACCAATCGGCAGATGATGTCATTTATCATTTTGTGTTTACTCTTCAACAAAAACAATTATTAGACCAAGCTGGAGCTTTAACAATTAGTTCAAGTGTTGGAGCTTCGGAAAATGTAGCGAATGAAATACAAGACAAATTGAAAACTTTAAATGAATTAAAGGATTTCAAAATAGATATAAATTCACAATTACTTTTAAACTACCAAACGCTGTGCGTATAATAAGAGGAAATCTAAAATCAAGACGTTTTTCAATACCTAAAAACTTCCCGTCTCGTCCGACAACTGATTTTGCAAAAGAGGGATTATTTAATCTTTTGGAAAACCAATTCGATATTGAAGATATGGAGGTATTAGATCTTTGTGCTGGAACTGGCAATATTTCTTTTGAATTTGTTTCCAGAGGAATTGGATATGTTACTTGTGTTGATAAAGATTATAATTGCGTGAAATTTATTCGTCAACATTCAATTGAATTTGGAATTGAAGATCAGATGGATGTGATAAAAGGAGATGTAGTATTGTATTTGAAAAAGACAGATAAAAAATTTGATATTATTTTTACTGATCCTCCATATGATATGAAATTTCACGATCAAATTGCAAAAATTGTCTTTGAAAGAAAGTTGTTGAAAGAAGATGGTGTTTTAATTATAGAACACGGTCGTCATACACGTTTAGAACAAATTCCTCAATTTGATGTATTACGTCCGTATGGAAATGTCTATTTCAGTTTTTTTACTAATAGAGAAGACGTGAATGAATTACCAAAATTAAAAATTGTTGAATAATGAAAAGAGTTGGTTTATTTCCAGGTTCATTTGATCCTTTTACAAAAGGGCACGAGGATGTTGTAATTAAAGCACTAACCTTATTTGATGAGGTGATTATAGCTATAGGTGTCAATTCAAAAAAAACGTATATGTTTGATTTAGATAAACGTTTAAAACACATTGAATTTTTGATGGTTAACTTTCCAAATGTTCGCGTTATGACATATCAAAAATTAACGGTTGAATTTTGTAAAGAAGTAGGTGCTAATTTTATAATTCGTGGATTGAGAGATTCGAAAGATTTTGAATATGAAAAATCAATAGCTCACATGAATGCCGAAATTTCAAATATTGAGACGGTGTTTTTATTGACAGCTCAAAAATTTGGTGCGATTAATGCTTCAATTGTTCGAGAGATTTTTAGAAACAATGCTTCAATTGAACCATTTGTAACAAATCCTAATTTACTCGTTTAATACTTTAAGTAGATTAAAATCATTTTTAATTGTAACGTTATGAATAAGTTGTTTTGTTTTTTCTTGTTGTCTTTTGTGTCGTTTTCGTTGAATGCTCAAAAAGGAATCGTGACTATTAAAGGTTTTGCTCCAGCATACGTGGGGAAAAAGATCGAAATAGTTGAAATCCAAGATTATTTAAGTATGACTGAAGCATTAATAGCTACAACAACTGTTGATGCTGATAGTACGTTTACAGTTTATTTTGAAACAAATAAAACACAAAAAGTAATTGTAAAATCAAATAAAAATAAAGCCTTCTTATACATTCAGCCCAAAGGAAATTACGATGTTTATTTGCCTGAAAAAGATAAATACGATCCATATCGTCCAAATGGAAATACGGTTGAATTATCTTTCTATGATTTAGATAGTAACGATATCAATTACAAAATTTTAGGTTTTGAAAGATGGGTAGATGATTTTTTAGGAAATAATTTCTACACTAAAAAAGCGAATGGAATTGAGTTTGCAAAGCAATTGGATAAATTCAAATTAAATGTTGAAAATGCCTATAAGGCTGATTCAAGTACTTTCTTTAAAACTTTTATAAAATTTTCAATTGCTTCGTTGGATGATATTCAACAATCGGCTCAACGAAATAGATACGAGAAACACGATTTTTATATCAAGTTCTCTCCAGTTTCATATGAGAATGATGCCTATATGGAATACATTCTTAAATTTTATGAAAATTTATCCCCTCGTTTGAGTTTTGAGACAAATAATAATGTGTATTTAGGAGTTTTAAAGGCAAGTCCAACTTTGGTTATGAAAGCATTAGGAGGAGAATATACCTTGTTGAATTTACGAATTCGAGAAATGATGATGGTGAAAATGCTATCGGATGTTTATTACAATGGCGACTTTCCTCAAACAAATGTCATAACTATTTTAGACAGTGTTTCAAATAAAGCGATGTTCGAAACGACTAAAGTTATTTCTGCTAATTTAAAGAAACGATTGTTAGAATTAGTCCCAGGAGGAAAAGCACCGGATTTCGTGATGACTGGTACAAATGGTGAATCAAAAACATTGTATTCTTTAAATGGAAAGCACGTTTATTTTCATTTCTTTGATCCAAAAAGTATTGACTGTCTAACTGAATTTCCTTTGTTAAATTCATTGTATACGAAGTATGGAAATGATGTTCAGTTTGTAACCATTTATAAAAAGTATGATTCCTATTTAGATAATGAGAAGAAGCTGCTGGAATCAATCAAATGGTTAAATTATGGAGTGGATTCAGAAGATCCAATTTTTGATTCGTATCAGATTCAAACTTTCCCAAGTTATGTTTTATTAGATGCAAATGGTTATGTTGTTGCTTCACCAGCTTTAGGCCCAAGACCAAATGGGGAAGGAGTGAACATCGATAAAACATTCTTCTATATCCAAAAAGTAAGAGCAGAAGAGGGAGAGAAGAAAGATTAGGTTATTTTTTTAACACCTAATACCTAACACCTAATTCCTAAAACCTAATACCAAATACCTAAAAAACCTATTCCTCCAAAAACTTATTGCTCACTTCGTTGTGATACATTTTCTCATCGAATTCTTTTTCACTTTTAGCGATCACTATTGTTGCTACTCCGTTTCCAATAAAGTTAGTAATCGCTCTTGCTTCACTTAAAAATTTATCAACTCCTAATAAGAAAGCCAAAGAAGCCATTGGGATGGTGTGCAATGATTCCAAAGTTGAACCAAGAATGACAAATCCACTTCCAGCAACTCCAGCAGCGCCTTTTGAAGTCAGCATTAAAATTCCAATCATAGTTAAGATTTCAGTAAAGCTTAACTGAATATTATTGATTTGAGCAAGGAAAATAACCGCCATTGAAAGGTAAATAGAAGTCCCATCTAAATTAAAAGAGTAACCAGTAGGGACAACCAAACCAACCACTGATTTTTTACAACCTGCAGCTTCTAATTTTTCCATTAATTTAGGTAATGCAGATTCAGAAGAAGATGTTCCAAGAACGATTAGTATTTCTTCACGTATGTATTTGATGAATTTGAAAATATTTAATTTATAATACCTCATAATCGCACCTAAAACCAAAATAACGAATACAAACATTGTGAAGTAAACACTCAATACCAATTTCCCTAAAGGGATTAACGTGTCTAAACCAAATTCACCTACTGTTGCTGCCATTGCTCCAAATGCTGCAACTGGTGCGAAGTACATGATATATTTTAACACTTTAAATACTTTTTTAGAAATCATTTCCAATTGATGAACAACTTTCTCTCTTTTTTTCCAGTAGTTTAAAGCAATACCTACAAAAATGGAAAATACAAGTACAATCAAAGTGATTGGAATACCACCTTTTGCTTTTTTAATTGGTTGTGCAACAGTTTCGATAGAAGATGAATCAATCGCTCCAGGTTTTAAAATTAAAGCCAATGCAACACCAATAACCAATGCGAATGTGGTAACAACTTCGAAATAAATTAATGATTTTAAACCAATTCGACCAACTTTTTTTAGGTTTCCCATTGAACCAACACCAAGTACAATCGTTAAAAAGATAATTGGAATCACAAATATTTTAATTACTTCAATGAAAACACTACCTAGTTTTTTGAAATTACCAATTGTATCAGCATTGAAGTTTTCAGGTTGGTGATAATATTGACCAACTAAAATACCTGCAATAATTGCTAGAAGTACATAAAAAGTAAGGTGAGTAACTATTTTTTTCATATTATATAATTGGTTTAATTTAAATTTTTAGATGATAAAGTATAAATAACCCTTTCCGTAAATATATTGAAATATTTTAAACGAATAGCATTTCTGTAATTAATCGATGAAATATAGTGAAATAAAAAAGGTTGCTTATAAGTTAAGCAACCTTTTGATAATGAATGTTTTATTTTAATTAAGCTTGAACTTCAGGTTCAGGCGATACTGTTTTAGATAATAATCCAAAATGTTTTTTCGCTTCTTCAGCAATGTAACCTCCAATTGCTAATGAAGCTGTTGCTGCAGGTGAAGGAGCATTTAAAACGTGAATTGATTTACCGTGGTACTCAATTCTGAAATCGTCTCTTGTGTCACCATCTTCTCTTAATAACAAAGCACGAACTCCAGCTCTTCCTGGTTTAATGTCGTCCATTGTTAAAGATGGAACCATACGTTGTAATGTTTTCAAGAATAATTTTTTAGAGAATGCTCTTCTGTATTCGTTGATTCCAAACATCATATTTCCGAAGAATAATTTCCAAGTTCCTTTGTATGTTAATGCATCGATTGTGTCTTTCCAAGAGAAATCCGTTTTACCGTAACCTTCACGTTTAAATGTAAAAACAGCATTTGGACCACATTCAATTTCTCCATCTGTCATTCTTGTGAAATGAACTCCTAAAAATGGGAAATCAGGGTTTGGAACAGGATAGATTAAGTTTTTGATTTTATGTTTCGCTTGGTGCGTTAATTCGTAATAATCACCTCTAAAACCAACTACCTTTTCTTTTAAATCTACACCATCTTTTCTAGCTAAACGGTCTGCTTGAAGTCCAGCGCAGAATACCAAATATTTCGCCTCGAAATTCCCTTTGTTTGTGATAACAGTAGAAGAATCTTCTCCTTTTTTTATGCCTGTAACTTCGTGACTTAGTTTTAAAGCACTTTCTGGTTGTTTCGCTAATGCTAATTCAACCATTTTAGCAGTCGCTCCTCTGAAGTCAATAATTCCTGTGCAAGGTACATGAATACCAGCTATACCAACACAATTTGGCTCGTAGTCTTTGATTTCTTCAGCAGTTATTTTTTTAATGCCTTCGATTTCATTCGCAACACCTAAATTGTATACTTTCTCTAAATTTTCTAATTCACTTTCTTCAGTCGCAACAACTATTTTACCACAAATATCGTGAGCAATATTGTGTTCTTTTGCAAAAGCAACCAATTCGTGTCTTCCTTGAATACAGTTTTTCGCTTTTAAAGATCCAGGTTTGTAGTATAGTCCCGAGTGAATTACACCTGAATTATGACCTGTTTGGTGATCTGCAAGAATATCCTCTTTTTCAATAAGAATAAGTTTTAAATCAGGGAATTGATTTTGAAGTTTGTACATTGTAGCAGCTCCAACTATTCCTCCACCAATTATTGCAATATCGTAAGTCATTTTTTTCATTTTAATATGGATTGCGAATTTAATGATTTTTTTAATCATTATACGGATACTAACAATTCTTTATATTAACATTGGTACCTCCATTAAAAGTATTTCAGCATCCTGACTATTTGATTGAATGGATAATTTCTCAATGTCCCAAATACCGAATCCATCTCTTTGATTTAATGCAATCGAATTGATTGTAACATCTCCTTTTAGAACAAAGGCATAGACTCCATTTCCTTTCTTTTTTAATGGGTATTCAATTTTAAAGTCTACATCAAATTTTCCTAAATGAAACCAAGCATCTTGATGAATCCAAACTCCCTCATCATCTGAATTTGGAGATAGAATTTGTTGTAATTTATTATGTCTATCCGAAATGTTTAAAGTAATTTGGTCATAACGAGGAGAAACATTTCGTTTATTAGGGAAAAGCCAGATTTGCAAGAACTTAGTAAGTTGGTCATTGTTTTTATTAAATTCACTATGTTGAATTCCTGTTCCAGCACTCATTACCTGAATATCACCATTTTTAATAACGGTTGTGTTTCCCATGCTGTCTTTGTGCTCTAAATCACCCTCGAGCGGAATCGAAATGATTTCCATATTGTCGTGTGGATGCGTTCCAAATCCCATTCCAGGGTCAACTCTGTCATCGTTTAAAACACGTAAAGCACCAAAATGCATACGGTCGGGATTGTAATAATTAGCAAAACTAAATGAATGATGACTATCCAACCATCCATGATTTGCGTGACCGCGCGTATCTGCTTTGTGTAAAACGCTATTTTCCATAATTTTTGAGTCTATGTTTGGTAAATGATTAAATCCTAACGGTTCAAGAGGTTTTAATTCATCGATATTGTTTTTAACAACATTGGCAAGGGAAGAAGAAGCTAGGAAAACACCTGTACCTAAAATTCCTTTTTTGATAAAATTCTTACGATCCATTTTGAATTTGTTTTGTTCGTTAAAAATACAAACTTCAGTTGTAAGGAAAGCTTTGTCTAGTTTAAGAAATTTAATTTTAATTTAATGTTTTTGACTCAAATGATCTCTACAGTATCCGCTTGAGTTAAGTGTTTTATTTTGACAACGATTCTTTTTCTTTGTAATTCCTTTACATTGAACCGAAGTTTTAAGTTGTGCTTCTGAAGATGGCTTTTTTTCAGAGGTAGTTTTCTTTACTACCTCCGCTTTCCAAGTCCAATCAATAGTTGAAGTTGATTTTTCTAGTTGGTTTTCCAATGAATCTGAAAGTTGATAATAAAAATCATAACCCGTTAATTTTTCAATACTGTCAATACTTACAACATATTTTTCTAATGGTTCTTTTGAAGCTTTATTAGGAATCAAGAATGCAATCGCTTTAAATGTAGGTTGTGTATAATCTAAAATTGTTTTGTAGTAATAATTTGGAATAGAAACTTTATTAGTCCCAATTGTAGCTAAATTGGGAGTTAAAATTGGACCTGTAACAACGTATAAACTGTTGTTTTCAACTGCCCATTCTCTTGTTAATTCTTCGGTTTTTTTCCAAATCCCTCGATTGAAACTTGGGAGTTGAGGTGACATATTGCTGTAGTAAAAAGATTCTTTCATCGCTTGTTCAGACCAACCCATATCCCCCGCAGGAGCTAAATGTCCTCTATCGTAACCACTTTTTAAATAGTCATCATTTGTTGCCGATCCTGTTTTAACTTGTTCGTCAATTAAAAACTTATTTGTTCTTTCAAATTGTGAGTTAGTCTCTTCTTTAGTTAATTCATAAGCGACCCAATTTGCCTGTTCATGTAACTCATTGTATGATAGAGTGTAAGCTAAATGATGAATAATTACCTCTTTTTCTTTTGGGTGAGGTAATTCTAAATGTGAAATTACAGGTTGTTCATTTTGAAATGAAATAATTCCAAAAGTGAATAGTATTGAGCATATAAAAAGAGCTAATTTCATTCAAATGGTTCTATGTGAATTAAAACGTGACCTAATTCAGGTATTTCATTTCTCAAAGTATCTTTCAGAATATGAGCTAATTCGTGTCCTTCTTTAACTGTTATATTTGCATCCACACGAGCGTGTAATTCAACGTGAAATTTCATCCCAGCTTTACGCACAAAACATTTTTCAGTATCAACGATTCCAGGCACATCATGAGAAACTTTTCGAATCATTTCGACTTGTTCGTCGTATTTGTGTTCGTCCATAATTTCACCTAATGCAGGACGGAAAATTAAATAACTGTTGTATAAAATAAAACCTGAAGCGAAAAGCGCTGCCCAATCATCAGCTGATTCATATCCATTACCGCCAATCAATGCAGTTGAAATTCCTATTAACGCAGCGATTGAGGTTATAGCATCACTTCTATGATGCCAAGCATCTGCTTTTAATGAGGAACTATTCGTTTCTTTACTTTTTTTCAGGACAATTTGAAATGAAATTTCTTTCCAAACAATAATTGGAAGTAAAACTAAAATTACATAAGGACTTGGTAAACTGTGAGGTGTACCAATGTTTAGAATACTTTCATAGGCAATAATTGTGGCTGAAGTAATTAGAAATCCTACAACCAAAAAGGTAATCAAAGGTTCAGCTCTTCCGTGACCATATGGGTGATTTTCATCCGCAGGTCGACTAGCATATTTTAATCCGAAAAGAACAAGAATAGATGCGAAAATATCAGTTGTAGACTCGATTGCATCCGCAATTAAAGCATACGAATTACCTAAATATCCAGCTAATCCCTTTATAATAGCAAGACTGGTATTTCCAATAATGCTAAAATACGTTGCTTTTACAGCTGTTTCTTCATGTGTCATTTTCAGATTTTTTTCTCAACTTCAACCTTAATCTCAACTTCAACCTTATTTTTTAACCAGCGATCGAAACTCCAATTAACTTTCCAATTCCAAAGGTAATCGCTGCTGCGACTAATCCAAACAAAACTTGTCTAAATCCTGAAAACCACACACTTTTCCCAGTAAATAATGTGATTGCTGCACCAATAATGAAAAGGCCAAAAGCACTTAAGATTGTACTTAAAACAATCGCTTTTGAGCCTGAAAAAAAGAAAAATGGTATAACAGGCAAAATTGCCCCAATTCCAAATAAAAAGAAAGATGTTACTGCTGCTTCCATAGCTGAACCTTTTAAATCATCAGGATTGATTCCTAATTCTTCTTTGATTAATACCTCATGCGCATGGTCGATATTTGACATCACATCTTTGGCCATTTTTTCTGCTTGTTCTTTTGGAATTCCTTTTGAAATATAGATTAAAACTAATTCTTTTTCTTCTCCTTCAGGATTTGTTTCTAATTCTTCCAGTTCTAATTGCATTTGATTTTCATACAATTCTTGCGAACTTTTTACAGAAATCCATTCACCTAAAGCCATTGAAAGTGCACCTGCAAGTAAACCAGCGATACCAGCAAGTAATACTTCTTTTTGACCATTTGTAGCACCTGCAATCCCCATTACTAGACTGAAATTCGAAACTAATCCATCATTGCCTCCTAATACAGCAGCTCTTAAGGTGTTTCCTCCAACAGTTCTATGTCTTTTTTCGAAACGAGCTAAGTTGGATCCAGAAATCGATGTATTGTTATTTAATATGTTTTTTAGAATAGTTACATGTGCAGTGTCTGAAATAGAAACATTCGTATTTGTTTTTTTACGAGCTGAAAGGACTGAAGAAGAAATACTTTTTTCAGTATCCAATAAGACACCTAATACATAATCGTAACCTAAATACTTACCTATTAATTTTAATGTTTTTGCACTACCAGATGGTGGAGGTAGGACGGTAGTGTCCATTCCATTTTTTTCCATAAAAGCTACAGCGTGACTTTTTTCAATTTCACTCATCTGGTAAAAAACATCCTGCACATTTTTATCTGATTCATTATCAGCTAGTAATTTATAAAGAAAACTAGCATCAATTTCTGTTTGAATGTTTTTAAGATTTATCATAACTTTAGTTTTTGTCTTTTAATTCCGCTTCAATTTCTTGAATTGTTGGTAAACTACTTTTTAATTCATCTGGAAGTATTTCTGTAAATTGAAATTCTCTTACTCCCATTGGTTTGTTTATGTCTCGAAGTGCAAATTCTGCCTCGATGTTATTTTTATCTCGACAAAGTAAAATGCCTATTGTTGGTTTATCTTCTTCTGTTTTCACTAAACTATCAACTGCAGATAGATAGAAGTTTAATTTCCCAGCATATTCTGGAGTGAATTTAGTGTTTTTTAGTTCAATAACAACGTAACATTTTAGCTTAATGTGATAAAATAGTAAATCGATATAATAATCATTTTCAGCTATTTCTAAATGATATTGTTGTCCTACAAATGCAAACCCTTTACCCAATTCAAGTAAGAATTTTGTAACGTGTGAAACCAGTTGTTTTTCTATGTCCTTTTCATAATATGGTTTAGACATTGTCATAAAATCAAATATATAAGGATCTTTCAATGTTTGTTGGGCTAATTCAGAGAAAGGTTCAGGTAATGTGTTTTTAAAATTTGTTATAGATTTTCCTTGTCTTTTGAAAAGGTCTGTTTTTATTTGTAGAGCTAAAACATCTCTACTCCAATTATTTTCGATTGTTTCGTTGATATAAAATTGGGCTTCAGAAGTGTCTTTTATTTTATTGATTATCAATTTTATATGTCCCCAGGGTAATTGAAAAATTACATTCTTCTGAAATTCGTCCTCAACTTGGGGACGAATTGAAAAATAGTTATAAAACAACTTACAATATTTAAGATTAGTTAATGAAAACCCCTTCATTTCAGGAAATTCAGACTGTAAATCTTTTGATAATGTTTCTAAAACTTTATTTCCCCAACTACTTTCTTTTTCAGAAATCATCTGACCTAATTCCCAATAAAAGTTGATTAAGGCAGTATTAACGGCAATTGCAGTTTTAATTTGAGTAGAACGTATTTTGTTTTTTATTTTAAGAATCCATTCTTTATATTCTGAATCAAATTTGACTACTTTTTCCATTTTTAAAGTTTATTATTTTAGGATGTTTTTTTACTTACTTACTTATCTAAAGTTAACTAAAAAATCGACTTTCTGATTCTAAAAAATACTTTTAATTTAAGCATTTTCAGTTAAAAAAAAGACCCTCCAAAAATCTCGAGGGTCTTGCATCAATCTATTATTTTTCCTTTGACTGAGTAGTTATCAAAAGCGACGTATCATTTCATTTCTCAATCTGTGACTGAGTAGTCGCTTTCAAAAGCGACGTATCGAAGTCACAGGTTCTCAAAAAAGTCATTTCCTTTATCATCCGTAATGATGAAAGCAGGGAAATTTTTAATTGTAATTTTACGAACAGCTTCCATTCCCATTTCTTCAAAATCAACCACTTCTACTGAAGTAATGTTTTCTTTCGCTAAAATAGCTGCTGGACCACCGATTGAACCTAAATAGAAACCACCGTGTTTTTTACATGCATTTGTAACATCTTTCGAACGATTCCCTTTTGCAAGCATAATCATACTTCCTCCAACACTTTGGAAACTATCAACATATGAATCCATTCTTCCAGCTGTTGTTGGACCGAAACTTCCTGAAGGCATTCCCTCTGGAGTTTTAGCAGGACCAGCATAATAAATAGGGTGATTTTTGAAGTATTCTGGCATTGGTTTACCTGAATCTAATATTTCTTGAATTTTAGCATGCGCCATATCTCTAGCAACAATTAAAGTACCTCTTAAATTCAAACGCGTTTTAATCGGATATTTCGATAATTCAGCTAATACTTCCGCCATCGGACGATCTAAATCAATCTCAACAGCTGGTTGTAAATGTGGAGCAACTTCAGGTAATAATCTTCTAGGATTTTTTTCCAATTGCTCTAAAAAGATTCCTTCTTTCGTAATTTTCGCTTTTATATTTCTATCCGCAGAACAAGATACTCCTAATCCAACAGGACAAGAAGCAGCGTGACGAGGTAAACGAATTACTCTCACATCGTGTGTGAAATATTTACCACCAAATTGAGCACCAATTAAACTTTCTTGACAGATTAAATGCACTCTTTTTTCCCATTCTAAATCACGGAAAGCTTGACCGTTCATATTTCCTTCAGTAGGTAATTCATCAAAATAACCTGCAGAAGCTTTTTTCACAGCCGAAAGGTTTGCTTCAGCAGAAGTCCCACCGATAACAAAAGCTAAATGATAAGGAGGACAAGCAGAAGTACCTAAATCTTTTATTTTTTCTCTTACAAACTCTTCTAAATTTTTATCATTTAAAAGCGATTTTGTTTTTTGGTACAAGAAAGTTTTATTGGCAGAACCACCACCTTTTGCAAGGAAAAGGAATTCATAGTAATTTCCTTTTTTTGCATAAATATCAATTTGAGCTGGTAAGTTAGAACCTGAATTTTTCTCTTCGAACATCGTCAATGCGACAACTTGAGAATAACGAAGATTTCTTTCTTGGTATGTATTAAAAATTCCTTTTGATAAATATTCAGCATCATCGACACCTGTGTAAACATCTTCTCCTTTTTTCGCCATAACGATTGCCGTTCCTGTATCTTGACATGAAGGCAATTGTCCTTCAGCAGCAATTACTGCATTTTGAAGTAAGTTGTAAGCAACAAAACGATCATTATCAGTAGCTTCTGGATCTTCTAAGATTGCTCTCAATTTTTCTAAATGAGAAGTTCGTAAGTAGAATGAAACATCAGCAAGTGCTTGTTCAGCAATAAATTCCAACGCTTTTGGATCAACTGTTAAGATTTCTCTATCTCCAAATTTCTCAACTTTAACATAATCAGAAGAGATTTTTCTATATTCCGTGCTATCCTTAACAATTGTATAAGGATCTTGGTAAGTAAATTCAGCCATAATTTTAAACGTTCTATAATTAGTATTAGAAACGTCACAAATTTAGATTTTATACTTTGAAATATCAATGATAAAAAACATTCTTTTTTATATAATTAATTGAATGAGTTGCAAATTTTAAGGCTATTGAGTTTGTTTAAGTAATTGTGTTTTATTACTAGAATTGATTTTAACCGTGACTGAGTTTTCATCGAATGGTTACTGATTTTCTATCGAATGGTTACTGAGTTTTTATCGAAGTAACCGTCTTTTCATTACAAATAACTCAATTATTTACCGTATTTTTGTTACATTTTTTGTTTTGTATGTGATTCATTTTTTATCTAAGTCCCCATTTTTTATTACAAATTAACATGTTTAGGTTACTGAGTTTTTATCGAAGTGACCATCTTTTTATTACAAATAATTTAATTATTTACCATCTTTTTGTTACAAAATTGTATTGAGTATGTCAAAATTTTATTTATATTTGTCAAAATGGTTAAGGCGAATTATTATGATTAAAAGGCTTATAGTTAATGATTTAATAGAGTGGAAGAATGATGATTTAAGAAAGCCATTGATTCTTCGAGGAGCTAGGCAAGTTGGTAAGACAACTGTTGTTCATAATTTTGCTGAAAATTTTGATGTGTTTTTAAAATTAAATTTAGAATTAGAAGCTGATTTTAATTTGTTTGAAACCTATAAGGAAATACATCAATTGATAGAAGCGATTCATATACATTGTAAGAAAAAAGTAAGTTCGGGAAAATGTTTGATATTTATTGATGAGATACAGACTTCTCCACGAGCTGTAGCTATGTTGCGCTATTTTTATGAAGAAGCCAAACATATTCACGTGATAGCCGCAGGATCACTTTTAGAGAGTTTAATGGAGAATAAAAAAATATCATTTCCTGTAGGTAGAGTTGAATATCGAATGTTGAGACCTTTTAGTTTTTTAGAATATTTAGAAGGGGTAGAAGAAAAATATGATTTAGAGGTATTAGAGAGTTTTAAGGCTGATTTGATGCATGATCAAATGATGAATCATTTTAATAAATTCGCTTTAATAGGAGGTATGCCTGCTGTAATTGTTCGATATGCTCAAAAAAAAGATGTGCTTTCATTATCAAGGATTTATGAATCGCTTCTAGAGTCCTACAAAGATGATGTAGAAAAATATGCAGAAAATGACACGATAGGAAAAGTAATTAGACACATTATTTCAACTTGTTGGGGGTATGCCGGAGAAGAAATTACATTTGAAAATTTTGGGGCAAGTAAATTCAAATCAAGAGAAATGAGTATCGCTTTTAAAACGATCGAAAAGGCAATGTTATTAGAATTGTGCTATCCAACTTTTGAGTCTAAATTACCGTTGTTATCCGACTATAGGAAAAAGCCAAAATTAATTTGTCTAGATGCTGGATTAGTCAATTACACAGCGAAAATTCAGGAAGAAGTATTTTTCTCTCAAAATATTCAAGATGTTTGGAGAGGTAAATTAGCCGAACAAATAGTGGCTCAAGAATTAGTTTCCAGTAATTTTTCTATTTCTGAAACCAGACATTTTTGGAGAAGAAATAAATTAGGTTCAGAAGCTGAAATCGATTTTGTTTTTCCATACAAAGGAAAAGTAATCCCAATTGAAGTAAAATCGGGAGTTATCGGCAAGTTGAAATCGTTACATTATTTTATGGACGAATGTTCTCACGATTTAGCAGTTAGAGTTTGGTCTAAACCATTGAGTTTTGATAAAGTAAGAACTCGCAACGGAAAAGAATTTACATTAATAAATGTTCCATTTTATTATGTTTCTCAATTGAAAGAATTGTTAGAAATAATGGAAGATAAAATCAATACTTGAAATATTAATTTCAGTTAAGAGACTGAACTTTTCGAATTTAGGAAACCGATCCTGTCGAAGTCCCCTTTTTCAACAATTCAGTATATTCTTCTAATAAAGTAAGGTATTTATTTTTCCAAAACTCCACCTCGTCGTTAGAATATAAATTTTTCGGGTCATTTACTGCTTTTGAATTGTTTTTCAGTTCTTTAATATCATCAGAGAAATCATGATGAATTATTTCTCCAATCTGTATAATTAAATCTAAAGAAACGTTACTGTTTTCAAATTGAAGATACATCCATCTTCTACTTTTTCCCAAACGTTCAGCCAATTTGGTAATACTATATCCACTTTGATATATAGCTACTTTGATAATTTCTCCCCTGTGTTGCATAGGACAAATTTCATTACGTAAACGAGAATTATATTTTACAATTAATAATCAAATTCGTGTATTTTATTTTATATTTGTGAGAAAAATACTAAAAAATCAATTTATGAAAAAACATATTATAACACTAATCATTGGAATAATATCGATCAATGTTTTTGCGCAAATACCTTCATATGTGCCTAACAATGGATTAGTTGGATGGTGGCCCTTTAATGGAAATGCAAATGATGAAAGTGGAAATGGGAATAATGGTACTATAAATGGAGCTACTTTGACAATAGATAGAAATGGTTTTAATGATAAATCGTACTACTTTGATGGAATAAACGATTACATTGAGGTTGCTTCGAATTCTCAAATATCAGTTTCAAATTCATATAGTATAAGTGTTTGGGTAAATGTAAGTAATTATAATTCAGGAGGTTTTCCGTATCAGCCAGCAATAGTATCTAAAATTGACGGCGGTGATTGGTATGGAGGATATGAAATACGTGCTTTAGGGGATTTAAATAATACGGTTAAATCTTTAGGTACTTCAGGAAACATTGGTGGGAATAATATTGCTTTAAGTAAAGACTTACAGATTGAAAATGTTTGGACTAATATAACAGTATCATATGATGGTATTAAATTACGTTTCTACCTAAATGGTGTATGTCAAGATTCAATAAATAGAACAGGTAGCTTACAAACAAGTAATTTACCTTTACATTTTGGTAAAAGAGGTGGTAGTTTTCAATGTTGGTTCAACGGTAAAATTGACGATGTTGGAATTTGGAATCGTGCTTTAAGTCAAGATGAAATAACTGAAATATATACTGGAATTCCAACATGCACAAATCCAATAGCAACAATCACACCACAGGGAAATACAACAATATGTCAAGGAAGTAGTGTTAGTTTAAATGCCTCAACAGGAATTGGTTATATTTATGAATGGTATAAAGATGGAAATGTTATAAATGGTTCAACAGGAAGTTCTTATTCAGCTAGTCAGAGTGGTAGTTATACTGTTAAAGTAATCAATGGTTCTTGCAATGCAACAAGTAATGCAACTATAGTTACAGTAAATCCTAACCCATTAGCACTTATTTCTCCTCAAAGCAGTACAGCTTTTTGTCAGGGCGGTTCAGTAATATTAAATGCTTCAACAGAAGTTGGGAATACTTATGAGTGGTATAAAAACGGAATAATTATGAATGGTTTTATATCAAGTTCTTATACAGCTAATCAAAGTGGTAGTTATTCAGTTAAAGTAATGAATGGGGCTTGCAATACAATGAGTTCTGTTACATTGATAACAGTGAATCCTAATCCTTCTGCAATAATTACTCCTCAAAGTAACACAACTTTTTGTCAAGGCGGTTCTGTAATTTTAAATGCTTCTTCAGGATCAGGTAATTCATATGAGTGGTATCAAGATGGAAATATTATTAATGGTTCAATAGCTAGTTCTTATTCAGCAAACCAAAATGGAAGTTATACAGTGAAAATTACTAAAGGTTCATGTAGTACTTTAAGCTTAGCGACTAATGTAATGGTAAATCCTAATCCATCAGCTTTAATTACTCCTCAAGGAAGCACAACTTTTTGTCAAGGCGGTTCAGTGATCTTAAATGGATCATCAGGAATTGGCTATAATTATGAATGGTATAAAGATGGTAACATTATAAATGGTGCTATTACAAACTTTTATACAGCTAACCAAAGTGGTAGTTATACAGTTAAAGTGATTGATGGTTCTTGTTATAAAGTTAGTTCAGTAACTTCTGTAACAGTAAACCCTAACCCAATTGTAAGTTTAAGTTTAGCTAATTTAATTCATTTAAAAGCAGCGACAGTTACACTTTCAGGTTCACCATCGGGAGGAACATATACTGGTCCTGGAGTTGTTGGTAATATATTTAATTCAACCAATGCAGGTTTAGGTAAAAAAGTTATTTTTTACAATTATACTTCACTAGCAGGTTGTAGTGGTTCAGCTACAGCAATAACAACTGTTTATGATACAACAGCGTGCTCTACATTTGATACTTTATTTATCAATGTAGCGGTTGTCGGTTTAACAGCACCAAACAATTTAGGAACACTAAAAATTTGGCCCAATCCTGCAAATGATCATATAATTATTGATAATGGAAATATTGCAATATTAAGCGGGTATAAAGTGAAAATTGAATCTATTTTAGGTCAAGAAGCATTTAAAAGTAGTATAAATCAACAGCAATTTTCAGTGGATTTATCAACTTGGAGTGGTAAAGGGGTTTATTTAGTTCATATTATTGATAATCAAGATAATATAATTGTTACTAAAAAAATTGTTTTACAGTAATAGTATTTAATTATTGGTGGGTAAAAAACGGTTGTTTCAATTTTGGAGCAACCGTTTTTTTATAGTGGAAATTGTAATTCATTTCCTTGTATAATAGAGTGGGTAAACCTATCCAATAAGAAAATTCTAAAATTATTGGCAATAAACAAAAAGATATTTTTTCTAATAAACTAAGTTATTAATTTGTAAGTTTATATGAATTTTAATAAACTTAACTTATGAAGCCATTTAAATTATTAATTGCATTAGCATTAGTTATCCCGTTTACTTCTTGTGTAGTTCAAAAAAGACTTTATAGAAATGGGTATTCAGTAAATTGGAGTTCTGATAATAAAGTTCCAAAATCAAAGGTATTAATTAATGAAATTGAAAATTCTGTTTCAGAATTAAAAGAAGGTAATAGTGATTTAGCTTTAACGACAAATGGAATTGTTCTCGAAGAAAAATCACTTGTTTCACTGAACGATGAAAAATTGATATTGAAAGAGTATAACAAAGAAAGTATAATAGATACTTCAAAATGTGATATAATATTATTGACAAATGGCGAAGAAATTTCTGTTAAAATAATAGAAATAACACCAACAGATGTGAAATTTAAAAGATGTGATAATCTTGAGGGGCCAACCAAAATGATTAGTAAAAATTATATTCTTTCTATTACTCATTCAGATGATACAAAAGAAGTGTTAAAAAATGAAGATGGTTCAATACCAGTTTCAAATGAAGCCAGTTCAAAACTTAAATCAACTAAAAATGCTTCAGACGACAGTGGGTCAGCTAAAGCGAGTTTAGTTTTAGGTGTTTTAAGCAATGCTTTACTATTTATTTCTGTACTTGTGGGTGTAATTTTTCCTCTCATTTTTCTAGCCTCATTAGTCGGAGGAATTTTAGCGATTATATTGGGTTCATCTCAATTGTTGAAAATTCGAGAAGAACCAAAAGTTTATGGAGGTAAAAGGAAGGCAAAAATTGGTTTGTTTTTAGGAGTTTTAGTTATTCCTTTATTATATTTATTATTTTTGGTATTAATGTCTTCTTTTGAATAATACTTAATTTCAAAATTCAAAATAATAAATAGCCTTCTCATTTTTAATCTATTTTATATAAATTTTACTTAATTAATATAAATCCTTTCTGCTGAGAACATCAACAATATATTACTTCGTCCAAATCTTATCAGTAGAAACCCCATGACAACTATTACATTGACCAGAAGTAAAAGGAGAACACATATGAGTATAGATATGGTGAAAACACTCAAAAGAAAATAATTTACGTTAATTGATTGTTTCCTTTATTATGTTTCTCAATTGAAAGTAGTTTTTGAATTAATGGAAAGTCAAACAGTTGCTTGGAATCAATATTCAAATATTGGATTAAATTCAATTAATATATTGTATATTCGCTTTATGAAAGATGAATTTTCAAATACAGAACGTGAGCCGTCTTTAAAAATTTTAAAGCAATTGATGAAAGAAGTTGCTG
>CAMDMY010000055.1 GCA_945902775.1 Chryseobacterium gleum
TTCGTAATTGCGTTTCGCTTTTTCAGCGAAAATGAGCATGTAGAAGAGTATTTACGTGCGGTTTTACGTAGAGGAGCGAAGTAAAAACTACCTTAAAATGGTCTTGATTTTTGCTTACTTTTTATCAAGAAAAAGTAAGAGAATAATAATCTTATTATGATTAAATTAACAAGTTTAAATTATAGTTGTTAATCGATGTCGAAATATTTTTTATCCCCACAACATTCGGGTTTGATCGACAACTAGGTTAGTATTCAAAAAGTTTAACCCAATAAAAAAGGTTGTTCTAAATTATCAGAACAACCTTTTTATATATTTGTGAATGGATTAATTTTTAACCTCTTCTTCTTCTTCAAAAACTCTTTTCGGACGAAGTTTTGCGAAAATCCCTAAAGTAATCCACATAGGAACAGCAAATCCTAATAAGAAAAATAATAACCAGAAGGCCATCCCGCCGATCATAAGAAACATAACAATTCCGAAAATACTCATCGCTTATATTATTTTATTGTTCAATATTATGAGGTAAAGATAATAAATATTTTAAATAACAATTGAAATCCTAAATAAAATCAACCAGAAACTATTCAATATCGTTAATATTTATCGAAGAAATGTTTTTCCACATCAAATGATGATTTTAATCCAACTAAATGAAATTCATTTTCTAACCATTTCTCAGCATAAAGTCTACCTTTATTTTTAAGGTCCATCAAAAATTCCCAAGAAGTATTCATTTTACTTGAGTATTTTAGGTGTCCTAAAGCTTCGTGTGCAGAGATTGAATGAACAAAAATTTCCCTTGATGCTAAATTATTATCTTCATCCAATTGAATGCCTTTTCTTACCAATTCATTTCTGTAATGAATTAAATGCATTTCATTTATTAAACTACTGTTAAAAGAAATTTCATTTATTCTGTCTGAAATATCACGAGCAGTTGTCGGAACTTCATCAATATTAATAGAGTTAATCTTTATTAAAAGTAAATCTGTAACAGATGTGTTCTCTATTAATGGAAATAAAGGTGGATTCCCCATATAACCACCATCCCAATAATGTTGGCCATCTATTTCAATTGCTTGAAAAAATTGAGGTAAACACGTAGAAGCTAAAACGGCTTCAACTGAAATTTCTTTATTTGAAAAAACTCTCGCTCTGTTTGTTTTCACATTAGTTGCGCAAACGAATAATTTTTTTTGATTATATTGTTTTAATTCTTCAAAATCAACTAAATCAGTTAAAATCTCTCTAAGTGGGTTTGTATTGGATGGATTAAATTGATAGGGAGAAAACATTTGTGACATTGAATTGAAAAACATATAACCAAAAGAATTATACATGTCTCCATCCGAAAAGAATTTATCCATCATAGAAGGTTTAAACATAACACTTCCAGAATTTGATATTTTTCTCCAAAGTTGTTCTAATAATTCTTTTGCTTTTTCTTTACCTCCAATATGAAGTCCATAGGCTGTTACAACTGCATTAATTGCACCTGCACTAGTTCCACAAATACCATCAGCTATTATATTATCTTCTTCTAGAAGTCGATCTAATACTCCCCAAGTGAAAGCACCATGTGCCCCACCTCCTTGTAATGCTAAGCCAACATGTTTTGCTTTTTCTTTCATATATAATTATTGGGCTGTCCAACCTCCATCTACAGGCATTGCTGTCCCTGTTATTAAACTTGCATCTTTTGAGGCAAGAAATACTGCTAATTTTCCTAATGATTGAACTGAAACAAATTCTTTTACAGCATGTTTTTCAAGCATAATTTTAGAAATAACTTCATCTTCCGAAATGCCATGTGATTTAGCTTGCTCTACGATTTGTTTTTCTACAAGAGGAGTTTTTACATATCCTGGACAAATCGAATTGGCTGTTATTCCAAGCTTAGAGCCTTCTAAAGCTAATACTTTCGTTAATCCTAACACACCGTGTTTTGCAGCAACATAAGCAGCTTTATATTCAGAAGCAACCAATCCATGAGCAGAAGCGATATTTATAATTCGTCCAAACCCTCTTTCTTTCATTCCTTTCCAAACAAATTTAGAAGCGTAAAACACAGCATTTAAATTTAATTGAATAATAGCATTCCATTTATCAATTGGAAATTCATCAATCGGTGAAACAAACTGAATACCAGCATTGTTAACTAATACGTCTATACTACCAAAGTCTTTTTCAATGGCAATAATCATTTCTTCTATTTGATTAACGTCTGAAAGATTAGCACCATAGAAACCAGTTTTAATGTTGAATTCTTTACCAACATTTTCCGCAATTTCCGCAGCATTATCTTCTAATCCGTTGAAAGCTATGGAATAACCTGCTTTTGCAAATTCTCTTGCAATACCTAAACCAATTCCGCTAGTGCTTCCTGTAATTAATACTGTTTGCATAAAATAAATTAATCAACTTTAATAAAATCAACTATCGAATTTGCCACTTTATCAAACGC
The DNA here is from genome assembly GCA_945902775.1 of Chryseobacterium gleum. Taxonomy (GTDB): domain Bacteria; phylum Bacteroidota; class Bacteroidia; order Flavobacteriales_D; family Crocinitomicaceae; genus CAIUKX01. The sequence goes on from CAMDMY010000055.1 coordinate 2,468, forward strand.
TTCAATATTCAAAGTGTGACCTGCATTTTCGATTATCGTAAACATACAATTTTTTATTTGATTAGCAATTACTTCACCTAAATATACAGGAAAAAGCGTATCTAGTCGCCCATGTATAACAAGAGTTGAAGTTTTGATTTTTGTTAATTCTGATCTGTAGTCTTTTCTGTCGGCAGTTGCTTGCATTAATTTTGTTAATGATGCGGTATCAACAAAATCTTTTTTAGTTGCTTTGAAAAAATCAATAGGGATTAATGGTTTTTCAAAATACACATCACTTAGCACATAAGGGAGCATCACGTCAAGCATTAAAGAATATCCACCAAGTGCAAGCGCATTTTTCCAAGATAATTCAATCGCTTCATAATAAGGTGTTTTATGAGCAAATGAAGAAATAAGAATTAATTTTTTTAACCTATTAGGATAATTTACAGCAAAATGTTGCCCAACAAGACTACCGTAGGATAAGCCACATAAAATAACCTCATTAATTCCTAAAATATCTAAAATAGAAATTACATCACTTGCATGTGTATCAAAATCTCTAACCGGACTATCTGTGTCAGATTGACCTTGAAATATAAAATCCATTAAAATGATTTTATATTTTTTTTCAAAGTAGGGTGTTATTAATCCCCAAGCAGCTGTCGTTTGTGATAAACCATTTAAAAAAATGATTGTTTCATGAGTTGCTAAATTACCTATTACTTCGTAGTAGATTTTTTTATCATCAGTTGTTTTTGCAATCATTTCTAGTGTATAGCTTCTATGTTCATAATTGTTGCTTCACCACTTAATACCGATTTCCCTTCGTTATTAATAATCGTAGTAGAAATAATCGCCCTATTTTTATCAATAATCAATTCTTTGACTTCAAAAACAGCTTCATACTCTTCTTCAACATACATAGGCCTCAAAAAGTTTAATGTTTGATTTAAGTAAATTGTACCATTTCCAGGAAAAAGTGTTCCGAAGACTTTAGAAAGAATTGAAGCACCCAACATTCCATGAGCAATTCTTCTTTTGAAAATTGATTTAGAAGCAAATTCCTCATCTAAATGAACAGGATTATTATCTCCTGTAACTCTAGCAAATTCATTTACTTGTTCCTGGGAATATGAAAATGAATGCGTATATTTTTGTCCTAATTCTAACATTGCAATTTATTTTAATTTAACTTTATTCTGTTAAAGATGCTAATAAATTATTAGAATTAAAATAAAAAAAAGGGGCATAAATGATTTAGGTTAAAAAATACTACGTAAAGCACTCATAAAGATTAAATTAATTTTGGTAAATACTTTTTTTTATTGTAAATTGATAATAACGTTAAATTTTAAATAATTGAAATGGGAGTTTATTTAAACGTTAAATTATTATTAATTTTATAAAAACATTAAACAAAAATAGAAATGCTATTAATTTTGTAGAACATTGAAATAGACGCATAAGATAACTAAACTTTAATTCGTAAAATGACAACTCAAAAAAATAAAAAAATCGCACTAGTAACAGGTGGTTCAAGAGGAATAGGCGCTGCCATTTCATTAGAATTAGCATCTCCTGATTTTTTAGTAATTGTGAATTACAACAACAGTAAGTCTCACGCAGATTTAATTGTTGACGCGATTATAAAAAAAGGCGGAGAAGCAATTGCAGTTCAAGCAAACATAGCAGAGGAAAATGAATGTAAAAAAATGTTTGAAGAAATTGAACAATCAGTTGGATCTGTAGATGTATTAATAAATAACGCTGGAATTACTAGGGATAAATCATTTCGAAAAATGGAATTATCAGAATGGAATGAAGTTATCAATACAAATTTAAGTAGCGCTTTTAATACTTCTAAATTGGCCCTTCCTTCGATGATAGAAAATAAATATGGAAGAATTATTAATATTAGTTCAGTAATAGGTCAATCGGGAGGTTTTGGTCAAACGAACTATGCAGCAGCAAAATCTGGTTTAATTGGATTTTCTAAATCGTTGGCAATAGAAACAGCAAAATATGGAATTACTGTTAATTCAATTTGTCCAGGATTTATTGGTACTGAAATGGTTGGGGCAATGCCTGAAGATGTATTAAACTCAATTGTTTCTAAAATCCCAGTAAATAGATTAGGAGAACCTTCAGAGATTGCAAAAGGAGTAAAATTTTTAATTGAGTCAGCTTATATTACAGGTCAATCATTAAATATTAACGGAGGATTATATATGATGTAACCTTTTAATTTAATTTTATTAAATAAATCACAATAAAATAATTGTAATTTATTGTGTAATAATGAATAATGTCATAAATTTGTTTAAAAATATAAAAAAATGAGTAACACAAACGAAATTTTCGAAACGATTGTTGATACACAAAAGAAGTCAATTGAGACTTTAGTTGATACAACGAATAAAATTCAAGAAGCATTGAAATCAGGTAATGCTTTAGAAAAAACAACTGAGTTATACCAAAATTGGTGGAACACTCAATTGTCATTATTGAACAATGTAACTTCTCAAACAAAAACAGAAGTTGAAAACACTCAAGTAAAAACAGAAGATTTTTATAAAAATGCATATGAGACTCAAATTGATGCAATTAAGAAAGCATCTGATTTTAATTTGAATTTCTTCAATACATTATCAAATTTTGGGAAAAAATCTACTGAAGCAAATGATCAATTCCAAACAACTTATTCTAATTGGAATACTTTGTTTGAATCTTGGACAAAATCGTTGAATACAACTTTTGAGTCATTGAATACATCTTATCCAAAAGCGTTTAGCCCAGAATTGTTTCAAAATACAATGAATACAAATACATTGTTTTTGAAATTACAAAATTTTTACCAACCGTATTTTAATGCAGTTAAAGGTGGAAATTTCTCAGCTGATTCTTTAAAAACATTATTTGATCCTGCTCAATACAAAAAAATCACTGAAGAAACTTTTTCTAACTTCTTTCAAGGTCAAAACTTAAATACGTTGATTGAAACGAACACGAAGTCTATTCACGATTTCTTTCAAAAACAACAAAATACAACGAAAGAATACAAAGAATTTTGGAATGTATTCACTGAAAAATTCCCAACAATCATTTCAGCTGATTTTGGTAAATTCAATGATTCTTTCAATAACATCAATGGATCTTATAAAGACTTATTTGAACCAGCTTTAAAATTGATTTCAAATGCTAAAGACAAAGAAAATATGGAATTAGCAGTTGAGTCTTTAGATAAATCAACTACTTACAGTATCAAATTGGTTCAAATTCAATATTTATTGAATAAAACTGGTCAAAATGTTGCTGAAGAAGTTGGTAATTTAATTTTAGAAAAATCAAAAAAATTAGAATTAACAAATTCTTTTCAAACATTTTTTAATGACTGGGTTGCTATAAATGAAAAACACTATACTAAATTGTATGCAACTGAGGAGTTCTCAAAATTGAAAGCTGAATTGACAACTTTATCGTTAGATGTTAAGAAAAATATCGAACAACAATTCGAAAATAAAATTGAGCATTTACCTTTAGTTGTAAAATCTGAATTAAATGAATTATACCAAACAATTCACGATTTGAAAAAAACGATTAAAGCATTAGAATCTAAAGTAAATACTACTACAAAAACTACTGCTACAACAACAACTAAAACAACTGCTACAGCTAAAAAAGCTACAGTTTAATTAAGTTAACATACTTTTGAAAAGGGAAATTAACGTTTCCCTTTTTTTATACAATAAATTGTTTTCAAAATGAATTTAAATAACATAGATTTCTTAAACGAATTAACTGCAAATACCTCTAAAATTGTAAAAGGATTTGAAACTCTAAAAGAGGTAAAAGAGGTTGATATTGCTACAACTCCAAAAACAGTTGTTTATTCTGAAGATAAATTAAAACTTTATAGATATAATCGAGATACTAAGGCAACATATAAAACTCCTGTATTAATCGTTTATGCGTTGGTAAATACATACCAAATGTTAGATTTACAACCTGATAGAAGTTATATTAAAAATCTTTTAGATGCTGGCTTAGATGTTTATTTAATAGATTGGGGATATCCTACACAAATCGATAAATATTTAACTATGGATGATTACATCAATGGTTACATCGATAATTGTGTAGATTATATTCGCGATGAACATAAATTAGATAAAATCAACATTTTAAGTATTTGCCAAGGAGGTACATTTAGTTTAATCTATTCCGCATTACATCCTGAAAAGGTGAAAAATTTAGTTCCTCACGTAACTCCAGTTGATTTCTCTGTAAGTGATGGATTACTATTTAAATGGAGTAAGGATATGGACTTCAAATCGCTTGTTAGAGGTTGCGATGGAATTATACCTGGAAGTTTCTTAAACGAGGGGTTTGATATGTTAAAACCAATGATGAAGTTTCATAAAGCATCAGGTTTAATGAATTCGTTGGAGGATAAAACCAAATTGACGAATTTCTTGAGAATGGAAAAATGGATTGCAGATAGTCCAGATCAAGCGGGTGCATGTTTTTTACAATTTATGGAAGATTTGTATCAACAGAATAAATTAATTGCAGGAGAATTGGTAGTTGGTTCACATAAAGTGAATTTAAAAAATTTAACAATGCCAGTATTAAATATTTATGCAACTGAGGATCATTTAGTTCCACCAAGTGCTACTAAACCATTAGGAGAATATATTGGAACGAAAGATTATGAAATTTATCCTTTTCAGGGTGGACATATCGGAGTGTTCGTAGGAAATAGATCTCAAAAAGAATTAGCTCCTAAAGTAGCTAAATGGCTGAAAGATAGAGATTAATATATTTTATATATTGAGAAGAGAGGGAAAGGTATTACACTTTTCCCTTTTTTATTTAATATAATGGGTCAACGTCAAAAGTTGGGGAATAAACCTTTTCCAAAACTTAGAAAATAAATTAGCAACTATTTGCGAAGCTCTATTTAGAATTGGTCTTTCCAAAGAATTAGCTGTAAACTTTTCCGTAATCGCGTTTCGCTTTTTCTGCGAAAATAAGCGTGGAGGAAAGTGTTTACCTGCAGTTTCACTTCAAAATGTTAATAATAAAGGTTCAAAGAACTAAAGTCTATCCTTAATTGAAGTGAAAAATTCCTTGGAAAGATCCTTGATTTTTGCTTACTTTTCATCAAGGAAAAGTGAGAAATTAAGAGCCTTATTAAGGTTGATATGTTTAAATTATAATTGTTAATTGATGTGTAATTATTTTTAGTCCCCAGAAAATGGATGTGACCCAATATAATTCACAATACCAAAATCCTTTTGTAAGATTTACTTTAGCATCAACTCCACAAGATTCTTCTTTTTCCAGTAATAGAGGTTTATAGATTTTTTCTCCTATTTGAAAATTTATTTTTTTCTTAAATATTGGACCTTCATAACAAAAAGTATGGTACTCACCATTTTCTCCGCAAGGATCAACAGTCGCAGGGAGATTCATGATAAAAGATTCATCAATTTCTTTTCCAACCCAATCTTCATTAAAAAAAGCATCGTTGACACAACAGGTAATTGTTTTGAAACCAGAATTAATAAAATCATTGATTAACATTGAAGTATCTTTTTTCCATAAGGGGAAAACGGCTTTCATTCCAACTTTTTCTAAATTTTTTTCACGGTATTCTTTTAAGTCTTCTAAAAATATATCCCCAAAAATAACAGTTTCAATTCCTTCTGATTTTGCTTTTAATAGCATTTCTTCCATCTGTTTTTCATATGAATCATACGAAGCTTCGTAAAGCCATACTTTTAATTGAGGGATTCCAATTGCATCAGATTGAATATCAAGAAGTTCTTCTCTAACACCGTGCATGGAAATTCTTTTAAACTCATGATTCAAAGTTGTTAAAAGATACAGGACTTCGTATTTATCTTCTAATATAATTTGATGTAAAGCATAAGAAGAATCTTTTCCACCGCTCCAAGCAAATAGTGCTTTTTCTTTAGATTTTAGACTATAAGACATTAGATTTTAGACTTTTTTATTAAATTTCTAAGGCTAGATATTTAGCTGTATGTGACTTATCTTTTGATTTTTTAATTATTTGTTCAGGTGTTCCTTGGCAAATAATTTGTCCTCCGCCTTTTCCACCTTCGGGTCCAATGTCAATAATGTAATCGGCAACTTTTACGATGTCTAAATTATGTTCAATTACTAAAACTGTATTTCCTTCATCCACTAGACGTTGTAATACAATTAAAAGCATTCGAATGTCTTCAAAGTGTAAACCAGTAGACGGTTCATCCATAATATAAACAGTATTTCCTGTGCTTTTTTTCGCTAATTCAGTTGATAATTTAATACGTTGTGCTTCTCCTCCTGATAAAGTTGTAGATGGTTGACCTAATTTAATATATCCGAGTCCAACTGAAACTAACGTTTCAAGAGGACGGTGAATTTTTGGAATTTTATCGAAAAATAATGCAGCATCTGTAATAGTCATATCCAAAACATCACTTATTGATTTTCCTTTATAGCGAACTTCTAATGTTTCTCGATTGTATCTTTTTCCATTACACGTTTCACATTCAACATATAAATCAGGGAGAAAATTCATTTCGATTAGTTTTAATCCACCACCACCACAGGTTTCACATCTTCCTCCTTTTACATTGAAAGAAAAACGACCAGGTTTATATCCTCTTATTTGAGCTTCAGGAAGTGCTGCATAAAGAGAACGTATTTCCGTAAACATATTGGTGTAAGTAGCTGGATTTGAACGAGGTGTTCTACCAATTGGTGTTTGATCTATTTCGATTACTTTATCTAAGTTTTCTAACCCTTTTATAGACTTATATGGTAATGGTTTCTTTACTCCATTATATATATGAGCTAATAAAATAGGGTAGAGTGTATGATTGATAAGCGATGACTTTCCGCTTCCAGAAACGCCCGTAATACAACACAATATTCCAAGAGGAATTTTTAAATCTGCATTTTTTAAGTTATGACCAGTTGCTCCAATTAACTCTAAAAATTTACCATTCCCTTTTCTTCTTTTGGCTGGAATTTCAATTTTCATTTCGCCGTTCAGGTACTGAGTTGTCAAAGAATCTTGGCTGTTTAATTCAGATAAAGGACCAGCATTCATGATTTGACCACCATGAATACCTGCACCAGGACCAATATCAACAACGAAATCGGCGGCCTCTATCATTTCCTTATCGTGTTCGACTACAATAACTGAATTTCCAGCATCTCTAAGCTTTTTTAATGAATTAATTAAACGCGAATTATCTCTTTGATGTAAACCAATACTTGGCTCATCTAAAACGTACAATACATTCATTAATTCAGAACCAATTTGAGTTGCCAAACGAATTCGTTGAGCTTCGCCTCCAGATAACGTTTTTGCGGATCGATGAAGCGTTAAGTATTCTAATCCAACATCGAGTATAAAACTTAAACGCGTATTAATTTCTTTTAAAATTTCAGTTCCAATAAGTAATTGATTATCAGATAATTTACTTTCAAGTTGATTGAACCACTCTTTTAACTCATTTAAATCCATACCCGCTAAATCGCCGATATGTTTTTCATCTATTTTAAAAAAATGTGCTTCTTTTCTCAATCGTGTCCCTTCACAAGTTGTACAGACGATTTTATTCATAAAACTTTGAGCCCATCGCTGAACTCCAGCTGTACTTTCTTCAGAATGCCTAGAAATGAAAGGAATTATACCTTCAAATCGGACAATTGCTTTTTTACCAACAACTTCTAAGTCTTCGTTTCCATAAAGTAAAACATTCATTATTTCTTCTGGAATTTCTTCCAAAGGTGTAGCAATTGAATAGTCCTCCTGAGCTAAAAAGCTTTCTAATTTATCGTAAATCCATCCTGCTTTATATTCTCCTAAAGGAGCGAAACCTCCTTTTTTAATAGATAATTTAGGATTAGGAATAATTTTTTCAATGTTTGCCTCTGAAACTTCTCCTAGTCCGCTACATGTTTGACAAGCTCCATAAGGAGAATTAAACGAAAATAAACTTGGTTCTGGTTCAGGATAACTGATTCCTGAAGTTGGGCACATCAGTGTTCTACTAAAATGACGAGATTCTCCAGTCTCAAAATCCATAACAATCATGGCTTTACTTCCATGTTTCATAGAAGTAATTACTGAGTCATAAATTCTTTTTTTATCATCTTTAGAAATTAATAAACGATCGATTACGATTTCAATATCGTGGACTTTATAACGATCTAATTTCATCCCTCGTTCTATGTCCATTAATTCGCCATTTACTCTAACTTTAGTAAATCCCATTTTAAGAATTTGTTCAAATAATTCGCGGTAATGGCCTTTACGACCTTTGATTTTGGGCGCTAATAATATTATTTTTTTTCCCTCATAATTTTTGATGATTAATTCAACTATTTGATCATCAGAATATTTAACCATTTGCTCACCTGAAACGTATGAATAAGCAATTCCAATACGAGCAAATAATAGACGAAGAAAATCATAGACTTCAGTTATGGTACCAACAGTAGAACGAGGACTTTTAGATACTGTTTTTTGTTCGATTGATATAACAGGACTTAAGCCATCAATTTTGTCAACATCTGGCCTTTCTAGTCCGCCTAAAAATTGTCTTGCATAAGAAGAAAAAGTCTCAATGTATCTCCTTTGGCCTTCAGCAAAAATGGTGTCAAATGCAAGAGACGATTTCCCACTACCACTTAAACCTGTAAAAACGACTAATTTATTTCTCGGAATTTTAAGATCAATGTCTTTTAAATTATGCTCTCTCGCACCAAATATTTCGATTGCACCGTGCTCAAATAAATCGTTTGAATTTTCCATCAGGAATATTTATGATATGGTTTTAAATTTTCTGAGTTTGAAGGTACTAAAATTTTGTAAGATTTGTTTTTAACAGTTAAATGATTTCCTTTTATCCAAGGATTTAACTTTGTAATAATTTTATAATTGAAACCTTTGTCAATAGACCATTTAGCAATATTTTCAATTGTATTTTTCACAATTATCGTCTTCATTTTAAATGGTTTATATAATTCCATTTTTTTAAGATCAAAACCATATAATTCAGGGTGTTCAAAGATTAATTTAACGGCAAGAATTCTAAATGCATAACGTCCAGTTTCACTATTCATATCAGTATCGAAATAATGATCAGTACCTTGCCAACGCATATCGGATCGAACTCCTCCAATACCTCTATTATAAGATGCTGCAGTTAACAACCAATCTTTAAGCGTATCTTGAGCAAATCTTAAATAACCACAAGCAGCTCTCGTACTTTTTTCAATATTTAATCGTTCATCTACTTCATTGGAAATTTCCAATTTAAATTCTTTTGCTGTAAAAGGCATAAATTGCCATAAACCTTGCGCACCGACAGGACTTACAGCTTGTGCTAATCCACTTTCTATAACGGCTAAATATTTGAAGTCTTCAGGAATATTTTCTTCTTTTAATATTTTTTCTATTTGAGGGAAATAGCGATTAGCTCTTTTCAATGATAAAACCGTCGAACTTTGAAAATAGGCGTTCACTAAAACTTCGCGATCTAATTTTTCCCTAACATCTTCATCTGTTAGTAAAATTTTCTCATTGCAAAAGGTTATTTCTGTTGGAAGATGAGGTAAGGTAAAGTGAATTGGAGCAACTATTTCAATCTTCTCATCTGTTGATTTAATTTCTTTTTCAGAACAAGAAAACAATACTAAAATGAAAGTTAAAGTAATTAAACCAGATGGAGAATAATTATTTTGTTTCATCTTCAATTTCCTTTTTTAATTTTTTTGGTTCTTTATATAGTATAGTGTTTCTATATAAAAAAGCAAATACAAGTAAAAAGTATGATACAGAAAGGGCGATAGGAAGTATAATATTATGTTTCAATAAATCAACCATTGAAATTGCTAATACGCATGAAATAAGGCCTATTGCAGTAAAAATATACCATACAGTTTTGTCTTTATAACCTGCATATACCAAATGATGTGTCGTATGATCTTTACCTCCAACCATTGGTGATTGGCCTTTTTTTAATCGATTAATTACAACCGTAAATGTATCCGCAGCTGCTGGTGTGAATGCTATAAGTGTTATAATAATACCTAACCAAGATGAATGGGATGATTGAGCGCCAACATTCCAAAGAAATTTAATTGAAAAGAAGGCAACAAAAAGTCCTATAAACTGACTCCCTGCATCCCCCATAAATAGTTTTGAAGGATTAATGTTGTATTTTAAAAATCCTATAATTGCTCCAATCATTGCAACTAAGCTAATAGTCCATATGTGAGATTCTGAATTAAAAATAGAACTTCCAAAAATAATCCAACTGGAAAACAAACACGCAATTAGAATGAAAAATACCGTTGTTCCTGTTATGCCATCCATGTTATCAAGCATATTGAGAGAATTCATTATGCCAATTACCCATATAATTGTTACTGCACCATCTAAGTAGGGGTTATGAAATAAATCTAACGTAGTTCCTGTCCAAATAAAAACAACCCCACAAAGAATTTGTACACCTAATTTTGCAAATGGCCTTGTATTATATGCGTCATCTGCTAAACCCATTAAAAAGGCAATACATCCCGATAAAACTAATCCTACAAATTGAAAGTCGTGAAAGATGTTTTTTTCGAAATAGATAATGGAATAAACGATTGACGAAAATAGAAAAACAATAAAAAAACTGACACCTCCTAGCGATGGTTTCGACTCATTACTCCATCTAATAATAATGTCATTATTATTTCTAATACCTAACGATTTTGAAAAGCGAAGTAACACTTCGTTACATATAATCGAGAGGATAATTCCTCCTAAACAAAACCCTATTAATTCTATTATTTTGTGTAGCACCTATCTTAATTATTCAAATTCTGTTACAAATGTAGCAAAATCTAAACCTTTTTGGTCTTTTTCTGAAATTATTGGTGCATTAACACCCCAATTAATATTTAAAATCGGATCGTTCCATTGTATAGTTCGCTCAGAAACAGGAGAGTAGTAATTTGTGCATTTGTAGTTAAATATTGTGTTTTCCTCTAATGCGACAAACCCATGAGCAAATCCTGGAGGTATCCAAAATTGTTTTTTATTTTCTTCCGATAATTCAATCATTTCGAATTGACCATAGGTCGGAGAATTTTTTCTAATATCTAATGCAATATCTAACGCTCTTCCACGAACAACGCGAACTAGTTTTCCTTGTGCAAATGGGGGAGCTTGATAGTGAAGTCCTCTCAATACATTCTTTTTGGAAATTGATTCATTGTCTTGTTTAAAAGTGACTTTAAAATTTATTATTTCCTTAAACTTTTCTTCATTAAACGTTTCATAAAAAGCACCTCTAGCATCTTCAAAAATCCGAGGATGAATTATTAGTAAACCATCTATTTTACCTTTTGCTAAAACCATCTTCTAATAAAATTAATAATCCCAAGTTTATTTAAAATTCGGATAATTGGGTTTTTCGAAGGTTTATCTTGAAAGTAACCATCTCCACCATAACTTCCATAACCACCTCCATAACCTCCGTAACCATATCCATAACCATAGGTATAACCATAACCATAACCATAACCATATGAGCCACCTCTTCTACTTGATTTCACTCCATTTAAAATAACATTCAATGATTTTAATTGCTGCATTTCAAATAAGTCATCAATTTTCTTAATGAAAGTACGTTTAGAATAATGTGATTTAAATACATAAATCGGAATATCCGCATCTGTTAAGTTTTTTAATCCATCAGAAACAAGGCCTACAGGTGGATTATCAATAATTATGACATCATATATTTTCTTTAATGCTTCCAATTTTTCTTTAAAACTATCTGAAATGATAAGTTCTGAAGGATTAGGCGGAATCGGACCAGCAGTTATAAAATCAAGTGTTTCGAGGCTAGATTTCTGTATACAATCTTCTAAACCATATTGATCAATTATTAACCCACTCATACCTTTATCGTTATCTACACTGAAACCTAAGTGAATTTTTGGTTTTCTTAAATCCAAATCAATTAAAATTGTTTTCTTTCCTGACATGGCTAAAATTCCAGCAAGATTAAGTGCCACGAAAGTTTTCCCTTCTCCAGAAATGGAGGATGTAATTGCTATTGTTTGATAGCTACTTTTAATGTAATTAAGATTGGTTCTTATATTTCGAAATGCTTCTGCTAGTTGAGATTTCGGAAAATCAACAGCTAAAAGTTGAGAATATTGCATGTCGTTTTTAACCAACGGTACTCCTCCTAATGTAGTAACATGATCAGGAAGTAACTTGTTTAGATCATCTAATATATTAATTTCATTAAATGTTAAGTATTTATAAAATAAGATTGCAAGACCTATTATTAAGCCAATTCCTAAAAAAGTTAAATAAATTAAACTTTTGTTTGGTGACATTGGTAATTCACTCATCGTTGGTATGCTCAACATTTTATTATCAGTAGTATATCCTGCATCAGATATTGAATACAAATATTTATTTTCAGTTAACATATTGTAAAAACCTTCGTTTAATTCTTGTATTCTTTTAAGTTTACTGAATTCAATTTTTTTCTCAGGTATGCCATTAATTTTATTTTGCGTACTTAAAATTTTAAAATTCAATCTACGTAAATCATCCCCCAAACGATCATTTACTACTGATAAACTTTTTATGATGGATTGTGATTTAATAAGTATTTTTCTGTTAAGTACTTGAACTCCAGTGTGTTCCTCAGTTACATTATAAAGTAGACTTTCTTTTTGTTCTAATAATTTTAACAATTCTTCTATTTTATCTGTCACTAAAACATTATAGTCTTTACCTAACATTTCTGGCAATAAACGATATATTTCTAATCTATTTGGGTCAGATTTAAGTTTCGAAATAACTGTTTGAACAACATTTCGCTCATCTTCGAGTTTCAGAACTTCCTCTTGAATAGAAGCGACGTCTTTATATACAGAAGTTTCAAAATTTTCTGGATCCATAAAATCAGAGCTACTTTGTAACATCATTAAACTGTCTTGAGATAAAGCTAATTTGTAGGATAGAGATTCTAATTGATTGTCAATAAATTTAAGTACGTTTTCATCGCCCCTTCTTTTATTCTTTTCGTCTGTGCTTAAAAATGTTGTAGCAACAGCAAGAGTAATATCATGGCATAATTGAGGATGTTGACCTACGTATGTTATTTGTATTACTTTCGCTTCTATGTTTATCGGCAGGATTTGTAGGCCAGGTAGTAATCTGTTGGTTAAACTTAAAACGCTATTGAATTGAAAATAAATTTGATTAACTTCAGAAGCTTTCTTTAAATCGGTAATATTATTTGCATGAATGATAATGTCAAAATGCTTATTATTGATGCGTTGATTTAATTTACCAGTTGCACCGTATTTTTTTCCTTGATGTACATAATCTAAATAAATTGTGTTAGAATTATCTACGGTTAAAATAATGGGAATATCTACTAATGAGGAGTCTTTTAACTCATAGGGCTGTACATTGAATTCCCCCGATTTATATTTGTCTTCTGTTAACACAGAACCTTTTGAATAATAACTTATATTGTAATTCAACGATTTAATTGCTTCCATAAACAATACCTGAGATTTTAAGACCTCTACTTCAGTTGACATTTCGCTATCTCCCTTATCAATACCTTGAATATTCATTACTTCTTTCGCTTGGTCTCTACTCCCAAGTTGAATAAACATGGTAGAGTCAAAAGTTGGTTTTGTATACCTCAAGTAGAAGAAAGCAATCGTCCAAAAAACAATCATTAAAATTATAGGAGTCCACCAATGTCTTTTAAGGATGGTGAAAAGAATCTGAGCATCAAATTCTTTATTGACAATTTTCGTTTTTTCTTTCAAAATTTAGTATTTTCTGATTAATGTTATAATTAATGTAACTGTAGACAACAAACTAAATACCGGGGCAAGTTCAGAAATAGCTCCTTGGATCAATTTGGTCCTCGGTTCAATGTAAATATAATCATCACCTTGTATAATCATATCTGCGTATTTTAGTCCATCGATTGTTGAAACATCAATTAAATAGATTTCTCTTTTTCCTTTCACTTTTCGCATTACTTTTACAAGTCTCGCATTACCTCCTTGATGAATACCCCCAGTCATTGCTAAAACTTCTAAAAGTGTTGTATTTGGATTTAAAAGATTAACTATTGAGGCTGAATTCCCATTTCCTGAAAATACGACACATCGACGATTAGTAACTCTCAGTTGTATAAAAGGGTCTTGGTATTGATTTTTAAATAGATATTCAAGTGTATCTTCGCACTCTTGAATTGTATACCCTACCAATTTTAATGCTCCAAGTACAGGTAAATCTATTGTACTATCTAACTTGACAATGAATTCTCTTCCGCCAGAAAGTGAATTCCCATTTAAATTTGCACCATTAGATGATGCAACTCCACCACTCCCTCGTGATGATCCTTCAACAGATGTTTGGGTTAACCCTTCAATTAAATTTTTACCTCCATTTGTATTTAAATCAAAAGAAATTTTGTCGCCAACAGCAATCTTATATTCTTCATCAGGATAAAGAGGAATAGAATCATATTTGAACGTTCCATCCTTTGGAGTTTTAAACATCATTTCACGATTGAGTATACAACTATTTAAAGATAGTAGTAAAAAACCTAAACCAAAAAGAAATTTATATTTAAAAATTGTCATTAACTATTTCGTTTTTTATTCAATAAAAATTGATAGTATTCATCCATATTATTCACTAAAGTAGTATAATGAAATTTGTTTTTAACAAAATCCCATCCCTTTTCTGAAAAAGATTTACGTAACATTTCGTCTTCTATCAAAAGTAATAATTTTTCAGCGAACAAAGATACATTATTTTTAGGAACTACATATCCTGTTTGCCCATCTAAAAGTATATCTTTTACACCTCCAACATCAGTTGTAACAATGGGTAATCCACCAGCTTGCGCTTCTATCAAACTTACGGGAGTACCCTCATTATCAGAAGTTAAACAAATAATATCCATACCCGCATTAAAAGGTCCGATATCTTTAACCCAAGAAGTCATAACAATTACCTTGCCGAATTTTTCATTTAGTTCGTTTACCTTTTTTTCAATGTTCGGTCGTTCATCCCCATCACCTACAATGAAAAACGTTACTTTTTTAGTAGTTTCCTGAATGATTTTATCAACAACATTTAAAAATAAGGTATGGTTTTTAATAGTGGCTAACCTCCCAACAATAGCAATAGCAATTTCATCTTCTTTAATACCAAATTGCACTCTCGTTTTCTCACGATTAATTTCTTTGTTTAAATGAAATTTCTCTAAATCAAAACCTAATGGAATCACTTTTATTTTTGATGCAGAACAGATTTTATGAATTTCTGAAAGTTCTCTTTTTTGTATTTCCGAAATAGCAATAATACCATCTGTTTTTCTCGCTAATCTTCTTTCAATTGTTTTGAAAATAAATGTTTTAATTTTTCCAAAATAAGAGTGAAATACATGCCCGTGAAATGTATGAATTACTACAGGTACATTGCATGCAAATGCGGCTTTTCGACCAAGTGCTCCTGCCTTTGCAGCATGTGTGTGCACGATGTCAGGCTTGAATTCTTGAATTATTTGTTTGATTTTTTTATAGGCAGCACGATCACTTTTGAAACTAGGAATTCGCTGCATTTCAGTTATTAAAAGAGGGCTAATACAATATTCTTCTAAAATATGAAGAGAATCTGACTCGCCTTCTTCATGCGTCCCGCCGATTAACAATGTTTCATATTTATCATCCATAAATCGAGTTAAAAAGGTTGCATTGTACGTTGGACCTCCTATATTAAAACGGTTTATGATTCTGAGAACTTTTGGCATTTTATTTTATTTGTTGTTTGTTTTATTCTTGATAAATTTGTTGTGAGATAAGAATGTTAAAAAGTTTTTAGTTTAATTTTTCTTTGTACTCCAATATTTGTGAATTTTATCAAAAAATAATCGTGAAGATACTAAGTTCCTTTTTAATTTTAAATATATTCTTTCTTCAATTTTCGTTCGCTCAAAATTCGTTGCAAGAAGCAGTTGATAATTTTAAAAATTATTCTGCTTTTTCAAATGCGTCAATTTCTTTTTGTGCTATTGATGTATCCAATGGTTCTACAATTGCCGAATACAATAAAAATCTTTCTATTCAACCTGCTTCGATTGTTAAATTATTTTCTACAGCAACTGCAATTGAAGTCCTAGGGGGTGATTATAAGCCATCTACTCGTTTTTATATTGACGGAAAAATAGATTCTTTAGGAGTTTTAAATGGTAATTTATGGATTAGAGGTGGCGGGGATGCTTCTTTAGGGAGTAAATATTTTAATGAGGAAGGAAACGAAGGGCAATTCCTTAAAAATTGGGTTGACACGCTAAAAAGTAA
>CAMDMY010000056.1 GCA_945902775.1 Chryseobacterium gleum
ACTCAACAGAAGAAGATGCTAAAAAACTATTTCATGGCATTGTAATAAATTACATAAAAATGCCTAGCTATAAACCTGAATCATTAAAATCAATGATTACAGATATTAAAAACAAGAAAAAAATAATTGACACCTCTCTTTATAAGGTATTTGATAAATATATTAACTCAAAAGATGAATTAATTTGCGTCGATGTAACGGGAAGCATGACACCTTACTATTTACAAGTTTTAGTTTGGCTTCAATTAAAAAACAGCTCTATCCCAACTAATTTTTCTTTTTTTAATGATGGAGATATTACTCCAGATTATCTAAAAAAGATAGGAAATACTGGTGGTATCTATTTATGTAAATCTAATAAAATAGATACAATTATTTCTACAGTATTTAATTGTATTTCCAAAGGTTTTGGTGGTGATACACCTGAAAACAATATAGAAGCAGCTTTGAAAGGAATTAAAAAATACCCAGAAACAAAAGAAATAATTATGTTAGTTGACAATTGGGCAGATATGAGAGACTTTTCAATGATATCTGAATTAAAAATTCCAGTAAGAGTAATTGTTTGTGGAACAGATTATTGCGGAATAAAAACTTCAATTAATTTACAATATCTTGAATTAGCAAGAAAAACTGGAGGTTCTATACATACAATCAAAGAAGATATTGAAGATTTAGCTAAAAAGAAAGAAGGGGAGGAAATATTAATTGGTGGAGATAAATTTATAGTAAGAAGTGGTAAATTTTGTAAAAAATAAACATAAAAAAAGGGACTCAAAAAGTCCCTTTTCAATTTATATCAAAGCTTATAATTAAGCATTTTGAGCATTCATATTATCTAAAACATCCATTACATCTTTTACTGCAACTGCTGATTCAGCTAATAACGCTTTCTCTTCTGCATTTAAATCTAATTCGATGATTCTTTCGATTCCATTTTTACCTAAAACAACTGGAACTCCTAAATAGATATCTTTTAATCCGTATTCACCTGTTAACCAAGCACAAACGGGGAAGATTCTTTTTTGATCACGAACAATTGCTTCAACCATTTGGGCTGCCGCAGCACCTGGAGCATACCAAGCAGAAGTACCCAATAATTTAACGATTTCACCACCACCAAATTTAGTTCTTTCGATAATTTCATCTAATTTCTCAGTTGAAATTAATTCAGTAACAGGAATACCACCTACTGTAGTGTAACGAGGAAGTGGAACCATAGTATCTCCATGACCACCCATTAATACAGCTTGAATATCTTTTGGAGATATATTTAATTCTTCAGCTAAAAATGCGCGGTAACGAGCTGTATCTAAAACACCTGCCATACCAAAAATATGGTTCGGATTAATTTTTGCAGCTAAAAATGCACAGTAAGTCATAACGTCTAAAGGATTAGAAACGATAATGATTTTAGCATTTGGAGAATATTTAACGATATTTTCAGTAACAGATTTTACAATTCCTGCATTAGTAGCGATCAAATCATCACGAGACATTCCTGGTTTACGAGGCAAACCTGAAGTAATTACCACTACATCAGAATCAGCAGTTTTAGAATAATCATTTGTAGATCCAATTGTTCTTGAATCATAAAGGTTAATTGGAGATGTTTGCCAAATATCTAATGCTTTACCTTCTGCAAAACCTTCTTTAATGTCAAGCAAAACAATCTCGTTTGCGATTTCTCTTTTTGCCAATACGTCAGCGCAAGTTGCTCCTACGTTTCCAGCTCCTACAACGGTTACTTTCATTTTTATTAGTTATTGTATTAATATCTTTTAATTTCTTAAAACAAAATTAATCAATTTGAATAGAAATGAGGAATAAAGTATTCTAAAATTAATATGATTTTCGTCTTTAATCTCGGCAAACATGATAAACCACTTATTTTCAAACATATAAAATCAATATAAAAGTTTAAATCATAGAAAATTCAGCGTATTTTCAATAAAAAAAGCAGCAAAAATATGACGAAAAGCATTGAAAATTGATGTAAAACAGACGTATTCGTATTTTTATTTATTAATTTTAAATAAAAAAGCAACCCTCATATTTTATAAACGTCATATTAACAATAAGAATATCGTGAACAAAGAAAATTTAACAGAGCTTATTAATGGATGCTTACGAAATGATCGTAAATCCCAAGAACAGCTGTTTAAACTTTTTTATGGGAAAATGCTCGGAGTTTGTTGTCAATATACAAATGACAGAGATACGGCTCAAGAAATTGTTCAAGATAGTTTTATTAAGGTTTTTGAGAAATTAAATTTATTTGACAGCTCAGGTTCTTTTGAAGGTTGGATTAGACGAATAGTTGTAAACACGGCTATCGATCGGATTCGGAAATCAAAAAAAGATCCTTTTCTTACAGATAATGACAATGATTTTAGGTTAGGTGGTGAAAATCCAATGGAAGAATTAGAAGATCTTCAATTATCAGAAAGCAAAGCTGAATTGATAATGGAAGCGCTTCAACAATTATCTCCAGCATACAGAACGGTTTTTAACTTGTATGTTATTGAAGATTATAACCACAAGGAAATTGCTGAAAAATTAGGGATTTCTGAAGGAACGTCAAAATCAAATTTATCAAAAGCTCGAGCGAACATACATAAACTAATTGAAGATAAACTTCTTAAACTGCATTAACGAATGAATATTGATTTCGACAAAAACATTCAAAAAAGCTTAGAAAATTACGAATTACCGTATGATGCTAATGCTTGGTCTGAGTTAAGCAAGAAGCTTGATAAAACGATGCCTGTGACAAAAAAACCGAAGACGAAATGGTGGATAATATCGGCTGTAATCTCCGTTATTGCTGTTAGTTCTATTTATTTTATTCAATCCGATGAGAAAAAAGAAATATCATCAACTTCTAGTTCAGAAAAGATAGATGAAACTCAACTTTCTGAGAATTCCATAACGCATGAACAATCAAACACTAAAAATACAAAAGCTAAAATAATTGAAGACAAAAAAGAGCATGATAATGTTGCTTCAAATTCAAACACACCGGTTAAAGAAGGTTTAAAAACGAAAGAAATTATTGAAATTAATTCTTCAGAAATTACTATTGTAACTCATCAAACAACTCATCAAGATAGTAAATACAACAAATCAATTGATGACGATAAAAAACTAAATCCAACGGTTAAAATTGACAATCAGCAAACTACTCATACCCAAAATTCAATTGATTTTGAAATTGACAATGAATTTCAATACGAAAATGGGCTTCCGACGCTTCATTTAAAAGCTACTAATTTCGCAACTAACTACGAATGGGATTTCGAAAAACTAATTTTTACACCAACGACTAAAGAGGTAGAAGTTCATTACTTCAAAAAAGGGGTTTACAACGTAAAATTATCAACTACAAATTCGAATGGGCAAATTATCTCAGAAACTAAAAAAATAACAGTTCCAGAAGATTACAATTTATTAGCGGTTGATGCATTCAGTCCTACTGAAAACAACATTAAAACGAATACATTTATTCCTTTTGCATTAACAGTAAGAAATGTACGTTTTACTATGACCATCATCGATTCTAAAAATGGAGGAATTCTCTATCAAACAAGTGATGCAAACCAACCTTGGGATGGAATTGATAAAAGAACAGGAGTTTTAGTAAATGCTTCAGAAAGTTTTATCTGGAAAGTAACTCTAGAAAATCCTGAACAAGGTGAAAGTTCAATTTATAAAGGTGTCATCCTCCGCTTGTAACTCATTATTATTTAAAACTTCTTGAATTACTACCTGTTCACTTTCTTCATTTAAATTGAACAGGCTTGTTTCTAATTCAGAATACTCATTTATAAGCTTTACAGTGTAAATCGCTAGAGGAATAGCTATAATACTTGAAATCAAACTTATGATTGTCCCATTTATAAATTCATCAACAGTACTTGAATTTCTTGAATATCGAAAAGAAATTTGTCCTAAAATAGAATTAACAATCCATAGAGTCCACCAAATATTAATCGTTGGTAAAAATGAATTTTCCAGATTTTTATCAACTTCATTTTTAGTTAAATATTTACTTGTTTGTTCAAATAATTCTTTCATTATTTGATAAGGTCGATAAAGTGCTAAAATTGGAACAAACCATGCACCAGCTGCCCATCCATCAGTGAAAGTTAATGTTTTCACTTTTAAATTCAAATTAAAACATGCCCTTCTAAACCATCTGATAAAAATTACAGCTGAAATTAAATATAAAATAATATAGACTATCCCTATAATTAGTTCTCTTAAGTCATTTGATTTTGCAATTTCTGGAGTTACACTTCCTCCATTTTTAACTTTAGTTAATAAATCGTACTGCAGATAGCTCGAAAATATTGAAATAATTTCTATGAATAATACAATCCAAACAAATAATATTGCCAATTTCGAACGTTGATGGTTAGCTCTTAATTTCATACTTTAAAATTGATTTTACTTTTTTAATTTTGTTAAAAGTAATTAAATAAACGTAACTCTACCAAAATACGTTTTTGTTCTGATTCAAAAAAGTCGATATTTTCACATCTAAGTTCTCTTTGCGTGAAACATTTTCGGTGGATTCTTCATGGATACTTTTATGTAAAAAGCTACGTCTGAGCTGAATTACTTTTGCATTCAAATCGATTGTTTCATTGGAAAAATAAGTGGATTCAAAACGCTTCCAAATGTAATCAACAGCTTCGTCTGAAGGATGAACTCGATCTTGTTTGAAAAAACGGTAATCCCTTAATTCATCGATAATTATTTCATAAGATGGGAAATATCTGCAATTGGTCGTTAATTGTAATCGTCTGATTAATTCAATCAAAATCGCTTTGCTTTGATTGTTTTCAACTAAACCATCTTTACTATGTCGAACTGGACTAACAGTAAATACAATTTCCAAAGTTGGATTTATAGACTTCATTAAAGAAATCGTCTCCTCCCACTCTTTCGTGAGAAAATCTACTGAGGATAATTCTTTCTGAAATTGATTCGAAGGCATTTTATGGCAATTTGCAACTAATTGATTATCAATAATAAGCTTATACACCCAAGCTGTTCCAAAGGTAACAAACAAAGCTGCAGCTGTAGAAAGTTGGTAAATAAAATCACTTCTTAATTGAGTTAACTTTGCTTTTAGAGCAGTATCTGAAAAATCATAAATGGTACTATTTGCATCCCAAGATAAATGGATATCATCTCTTACCAACAATCGTTCGGAATCAGTATACTCAATTGATTCTGAAATAAATCGTGCAATTAAAGAGGGATGGAAAATAGTTCCAAATGGATTCGACGAAACATTCAAACCAGCGAACTTTGCTCTAGAAGCTATTTCATCAGAAAAACAACTTCCAATAAAAAGTATTTCGTTTCCATGTTCAATAGAAAATTCAGCTTTTGGTATTTCAAAATGAAGCGTGAAATCCATTTTTAATTCATCAATGCTTTTGCATTCAATAAAGCTGCTTCATTGATCTCTTCGCCACTCATTAAACGTGCAATTTCTTCAATTCTTTCTACTTCAGAAAGTACGCGAACATTGGTTCTAGTTCGATTATCATTTAATGACTTTTCTACTTTGAAATGGAAATCAGCTTTTCCTGCAACTTGAGGTAAATGGGTAATTGCTAATAACTGTAAATTGTTCCCCATTTTCTTTAAAAGTGCTCCTATTTTTTGAGCTACTTCTCCAGAAACCCCGGTGTCAATTTCATCGAAAATAATAGTTGGCAATTGTTTTTTAGACGATACTAAATTTTGTAAGGCTAGCATTAAACGTGATAGTTCACCCCCACTAGCAGCTTTTTCAATACTAATAGGTTGCATTCCTCTGTTTGGAGAAAATAACATCTTCACATCGGTACATCCGTGATTGTTCAACTCTTCTCGTTTCACAAAATCAAACACAAATTGAGTGTCAGGCATTTTTAAATCGGCTAATAAAGTTTTAACCGCTTCTTCACTTTCTCCTGCTGAAGTAATTCGTTTTTGGTGTAATTTTTCAGCCAATTGATCAATAGCTGTTTTTAATAAACTAACTTCTTCCGTTTTTAATTCAATTAACGATTGAAGTTCGCCTGTATCATCTAAATCAGCTGATAAACGTCCTTTTAACTCAACTAATTGCTCCTGATTTAGAAGATTGTGTTTTCTTAAAACACGATTATAATGATCTAATAATAAGGTCAATTCACTTAATCGTTCAGGATCAATTTCAATTTTTTCTAAATAATTTTCAGCTTCTCCTGCGATATCTTCTAACTCAATCAAAGAAGATTGAATTCGTTGTGCTAATTCATCAACAACCGAATCTACTCCTTTTGATCTTTCTAAAAGTGTTTTTAATTTTCGAAGTGTTGATGATGCGCCTTCTTCATTTTCAATAGCAGAAACAATCGAATCTAAGGTTGATTTCAATCCGTCAATATTCTCGTTTCTTGTCAATTCTATTTCAAGATCTTGGTAATTGTGCTTTTCAAGATGCAATTCCTCTAATTCTTCTAATTGAAAGCGATTATAATCACTTTGTTGTAAAGAAAGAGCTAATCTTTCCTTTAATTGAACTAAGTTTTTTCTTTCAGTATTCCAAAATTTAAACTTGGTAAAATATTCATTTCTCATTGATTCTAATCCACTTAACGTGTCTAATAATTCAATTTGAAAATCAGGCTTTCTTAATTCTAAAGTATTATGTTGTGAATGAATATGTACTAACTTTTCAGTTAATTCTTTCAGAACACTTAATTGTACAGGTGAATCATTAATAAATGCTCTTGATCGACCCTGCGTATTGATTTCGCGACGAATAATTGTTGGATTTACAGCATCGATATCATTTTCTTTAAAAAAAGATTCTAAGTGAAAATTGGCCAACTCAAATTCAGCCTCAACAATTGCTTTATCTGATGAGGGACCAATAACAGAAAAGTCTGCTCGTTCTCCTAAAATTAAATTCAGAGCTCCTAATAAAATTGATTTTCCTGAACCTGTTTCTCCGGTTAAAGTTGTGTATCCTTTTTTAAATTCCAAGGTTACCTGATCTATCAAGGCGAAATTTTGGATTCGTAAAGTAGCTAACATTAATTTAAAATTTGTTCGTATTTAGATGAATTTGCAGGATCTATTTTCTTCAATAGATTTACTACATCCGTTTTTTCTTTTGCATCTGCATCAATGTACAAATTCTTTAATTCAGTTGATTTAGCTTGACAAAAATTCAATAAATTAACTGAATTTGGTCGTGTAGCTGTTATTTTATTCAATTTGGATAAAGCTTCTGTTATTGCTTTTCTGCCTTTTACTTTGTCTTCGTATAAAACATCTAAACCTTTCCGATGGTATTCGTAATTACATTCTCTTAACGGTTCAAATAATTGATGTAGGACATTATCAACTAACCAATATCTATTTCTTTTTCCTTTACCTGTTTCACCTGATTGCCAACCTGCATTACCCGAAGATTGAGCATTTGTAACAATTTGCTGTGCTTGAGTAAAATACTGTGTTCCCTCTTTTAGAGAAAAGGAATCATAATCCATTCCTAAAATAAAATAACCATAGAATGCTAAAATAGAACTTAAATTATCTCTGTATCCATTTTTAGGTAAAATCAAAGCAGTTCCACCTGTATAATTTATTTGAACTTCTGTATCATCGAAATTAAATAAGGTGGTATTATAAGAAGAATTCAAAACTGGACGTGAAGATTGAATTTGCATTGATCCATTGAACTGACCATAACCAGGAATCGCAGTTATTTGAAATTGAATTTGACAGTTAATTCTTTCTTCTGTCTTGAATTTATCATTCGTCCATTGCTGGTTATTCATAAACTCATACATTGCTGTTTTCAATTGTTCTAACAAAGCTTTATCAGCTGTAGAAGCTTCAACTTTTGCTTCCAAAACATACGATACTTGACAATTAAATTCTTGAGAATAAGAAAAAAAGGAAGAAAAAACGATAAGAAAAAAGAATAGGATAATTTTTAAATAGTTCATTTCAAATAAGTTTGCATATAATCAACAATGTCAATTGCGACATCTATTTTAGTCTTTAACTCAAAGCTAGTAAAATTATTGTGATTATCGAATATAGAAATTTTATTCGTGTCGTGACCAAATCCTGCACCGTGATCTTCTAAAGTATTTAATACAATGAAATCTAGATTTTTACGCGTTAATTTATCCTGAGCATATTTTTTACCATCATTGGTTTCTAAAGCAAAACCGATTAATAGTTGATTTTTATTTTTATTTGAACCTGCCCAACCTAGAATATCGGGATTTTTAACTAATTCAATCGTTAAATTATCATCCGATTTTTTGATTTTTTGATCAGCTATTGAAATTGGTCGATAATCGGCAACAGCAGCAGAAAAAACTCCAACGTCTACTTTATTCCAATTCGACTGAACAGCATCTAACATATTTTGAGCCGATTGAACTCGAATCAAATTTAAATTCGGATGTTGTAACTCTAATTTCGTTGGACCTGAAATAAGAATTACTTCCCCTCCTCTATTTAAAATTGTTGAAGCAATTGCATATCCCATTTTACCAGAAGAATGATTCCCGATAAAACGAACAGGATCAATAGATTCATAGGTTGGTCCGGCTGTAATTAAAAACTTTTTACCTATTAGGTTTTGAGATTGAGCAAAAAACGAATCTAAAACAGAATATAATTTTTCAGGTTCAGCCATTCTTCCTTGTCCAATTAATCCACTTGCTAACTCTCCCGATTCAGCTGGAATAATTTGAACACCATCTAATCGAAGTGTTTCTAAATTTCTTTGTGTAGTTGAATGAACATACATATCTAAATCCATCGCTGGAGCAACAATTGTAGGACATTTCATCGAAAGATAGGTTGCTAATAATAAATTATCGCAACCGCCAGTTGCTAATTTATGAAGAGTGTTAGCCGTTAAAGGCGCTATTAAAAAAACATCAGCCCATAAGCCATAATCAACGTGATTCGACCAAGTTCCATCGTTTTTATCCCAAAACTCAATTCCAACAGGATTTTTAGATAGGGTTGCAACAGTTAGGGGACTTATAAAATCAGAAGAGGCAGGAGTCATAATACATTTGACTTCTGCCCCTGATTTTTTTAATAATCGTATTAAGGATGCAATTTTGTAAGCTGCAATTCCTCCTGAAATACCCAGAAGAATGCGTTTTCCTTGCATTTTACTATCTTATTTTTGTTTTACTTCTGGGTGACGAATATAAACTTCGTCGTTCAATAACTGATCAATAGCCATTGAAACTGGTTTTGGAAGTTTTTCGTAAAATTTAGAGATTTCAATTTGTTCTCTATTTTCGAAAATTTCTTCTAAATTATCAGTTGAAGATGCAAATTCTTGCAATTTTTGAGTTAACTCTTCTTTCAACTCTGTACTAATTTGATTTGAACGTCTAGCCATAGCTACGATTGACTCATAGATGTTACCCGTTACTTTTTCAATATGAACAGTGTCTCTTGTAATTGTAGAACGTTCTGCAGTGCTGTTTTTAAAATTCATTCTGTTTTATTTTTTAGAATTTACTTCTTGAAGTCCTTTTTCCATTAAATCGCTGATTGAGTTTACCTCTTTCTTGTATTTGGTATTTGGGAATTCAGTTACAAAATTACGATATCTTTCTAAAGTTTCCTCTATTCTTTGCTTTTTTTTCTCTTCAATACTGTTTTTTGATAAAATAGCTGAGTTATTTACCAAAACAAAATGCACTTCTTCACGATAAATAGATCGCGGATAATCATCTAAAAAAGTCAAAGAACTCATTATCGCAGCTTTGTAATTCTCTGTTTTCGAATACAAATTCACCGTTTGAAAATCCTTTTTCTCAATCTTAAAACGCAACTTATCCATAATTTGATTACAAGTATCAACCAAATCAGAATTCGGATATTTATTAATAAATTGTTGAAGATCATTAATCGCTAACTCAGTATCTTTCTGGTCTAAAGTAAATTCAGGTGAGTTTTTAACTGAACATATTGCAGACAAGAAAAGACACTCTTCGGCTTTCGGACTGAATGGAAAACGTTGATAAAAAGATCCAAAATAATAACCTCCCATATGGAAGTCATCTCCAGCATAATAGGATTTCCCTAAACGGTAATAAGCTAATTCACCCTCTCCTGTTTTTGGAACTCTCTGGTAAATTTGTTCATACAAAGTGATGCAACGAGCATATTGTTTTTTCTCGTACAATTCTCCTGCTAATTCAAATTTACGCTCATAATTATCCCCTTTTACTACTTTATTGTAGCCTGAACAACTACTTAAAACTAAAAAAGAAAGAAGTGCTATATATAGTATTCTGATTTTCATTGTTTGCAAAGGTAAAATAAAATTTAAGCTAACTTTACTTAAATTGTTTATTTTGGATTCATAATGTAAATTTTAATATTTGTATTCAAAGGAATGTTGGGTATCACTTCTATTAGGACATTGGTTCAACAGTAAATAAAAGAAATTTTCGGTTCAGCGGTGGCTGACAGCTTTGCACTTCGAAATCGCTAACTGCTTTTAGTTGTAAAAAGTTAAACATCATTTTAAAACGACAAATATGATTAGACATTTATTTTAATATATATTATAAATCCTTCCAATTATATCCTTCGGACAGGACAATTCCGAACCGACTGTTATGCAGAAAAAGATTGTTTCAATTTATATTAAACTACCATTCAGTCTTTTTATAGAATTTAAAACAAGAACCATCCCATTTAAATAATTCAGCAAAACTATCGAATGCACCACCTGAATACCTTAACTTTATAGTTTTATTTGTACTATCTAACTCTGATAAAAAATCAAGTTGTAAAAAAATAAAATCGCATTTTGTGCTATTATAATCGTTACGCATATTAAAACCATAACCATTTTTTTCATAAAATATTGGTTTATAAGTAAATCCTCCTCTTTGAGCTTCGTTATCGCCCATTGTAAATAATTCTGGATTACCATCAAAATTTATATCTAATAAAAACATAAAATATTTTTCGTATGATTCTTCGGATGGTGGAAAATCTAATAAAATTTCATTAGGAAATGTTCTAGTGATATTTGGTTCGATTACGTTTATTACTTCAAAATTATCAACATCAAATTCTAAAGAAAGACCTTCTTTTGGTAATGCAAAATTATTATTTTGTATATAATAACTTTCTCCTTTGTTATTTTTAAATTCTATAATTGCTGGCCCTACTATATATTCATAACTACGATTTCTAGGAATCCAAAATATTTTAATGTTAAAGTCATTAAATTTATTTGTTACATCAATTGTTAAAAAGTTTGGAATTGAATTAATCTTTTTCTTTACTAAATGTAATTGGTATTCAATGTTTAAAATTTCTTCAGATTTATTTTTTGCGTTTTTAATTTCTTGATTTAAAGAAATATTTAATTTACTTATATCACTTTTTAAATCTATAATTTCAGATTTCTGTGTGCTGTTTAGATTATTTAATTCATTAAGTAATTTTGAAGAATTATCTCGTTCACTATTCAAAATCAATAATAAACTATCAAACCTTTGATTTAAAATTAAAATTTGTTCTTTCTTTGATTGTGTATATCCAAAATTATTAATTAAAAGATATATTATTAATATTGATATTTTTTTCATTTTAGCCTAACTCTATTATTATAAAAAATAACGAATAACCAAACTCGCACCAAATCCTTTTTGGGGAGAAGAAATAACATTATGTTTAAATTCTTCTGCTATTTTATACATTACATCACAACAAGTTTTCATTCGGTGATTATTTCCAGGATAACTTCCTAAAAGTCTATGAATAGATCCTGATTTTACATCTACATATTCATTATTTAATGTTTTATTTTCTTCAATTATAATTTGAATTAATTCTCTGAAATTTTCTTCGTTTGGTAGCATCTTATAAAATTATATTTTGAAATCGTTAAAAAGTACGAACAGCTCGAACAAAGATATCGTATCGTTGCCAATAAAAGTAAGCACCTGGTTCATACCAAGTACAACTTTGCCAACCATCTGAAAAATGTTGTATTTTTTCACATAAAATTCCGCTCGATTCTTTTTCAAAAGTCGAACTCCAATACATCGAATTTTGTTTAAATGAACCTGATCCGAATCTATATAAGTTTAAATATAGTTTATTTAATTCTTCGTTTGAAGGTAAATACCAATCGTTATAACCATTTATAACCAAATTTAAGCAAGCATTTTTTGCAGAGTCTATATTATTAAATGAGCCTAAATCCTTAATTGATGCAATTAAACCATGACCATTTTCCTCATATACAACAAACCCACCATGCTTAAAATGTGAAACTATACCCTTAGCTTTGATTTCATAACCATTAATTTGTTCAATCTGATTAAGTGTACGTTTATCTTGCCACGTATAAGTTGCTGCTTGTTGGTCTGATGTTAAAAAATTAATAATTAATTTTTCTAACTTTTCACCATAATTTACTTCATTTATATAAGTATAAAACTCATGTATATTTATATTGTTTTTTTCTGGAAATGGGAAATGATTATAAGAATCACGTTCTGAATCAATGATTTTAATAATCCCACCATCACCGTTTCCGAAAATTTCATCTGTATTAGTTTTTATTGAGAATAAACTTGCATAAAATTTCCATTGACTGGAAAAATTTTTAATAATATTTATACTTTTTTTAGACCTTAAATAAAAGGTTTTATTAAAATTTTTATAATTCATTTCTAAAATAAAAACTGATTTGTTTAAATTTTGATAATTTGTAATTTCTTCAGATGATAAACACAATGCTGCTATAGTTTTTATAAAATAATTTGCACAAAAATCCATGTTTTTATTTGCTATAGCAGTAACCTCTAATGGAATTTCCCAATTCTTACTTTCAGAATCTAATGATTGTGGTATACTAGTCTTTATAACATAATTGAATGAAGTTTGCATCGGTTCATGCAAATAACCAACCATTTCACATATAGAATTGTATTCTCCTTGTTCATTTAACATTTGTTTTTTAATATTTGTAGTAAATTGGCTTGTTCGGTTTTCTATAACAATTCCTTTTATTTCCGAAAAGTTTGTTAGTTTAGTTATTGACACTTGAACTTTTAGAGTTACTCCCCAGTTTCCATCGGGTGTTTGAGATTCATTAAGAATCGAAAAAGATTGTACATTACCATTAGAAACCGAAACAATCTCATCTGATAAAACTCGATCACTAAATATTTCTGTTTTAGAAGAAATAAAAGCACCAAAAACTTGTTCAGTTGCAGATTTAAGCGCGACTAATCTAGCGGCCTCTTTTGTTTTGCCACTTCCACTTACTGTAATTGAAACAATGTTATCATCATTAAATGATGAATGTTCATTATTAGTTCTAAAATCAACAAAACTAGAATCAGTAATATTTTGTTCTAATTTTATTATATTTTCATTAATATCAATTGCAAATTCTATATCAGGATATTTTTTTAAAACATTTTTATAAGTTTGTAAATTATTACTAATTTTTGCTTCATCATAAACAATAATATTTCTTTTTTTTATTGCATCATTTAAAAAATATGAATTTGGATAGTTTGAAATAAACGCATTATATTCTAATTCTGAATTTCTTAAAATAGTTAATTCGAATGCCTTTTTATCTCGTTTTATTTCAATATCTTTTATAAAATTTGAATTAGGATAAAGTTTTATAAAATTGTTAAATCCATCTAATTCATTTTGATTTAAAACCTCAGAGTATAAAATATTTTCAATATTGTTTTTTGCTGAATCAATATAATTTGAATTAGGATAATCATTTATAAATCTTTCAAGTATTGCAATTGATTCACTTTCTTGTGCTTTATTAAACAATATTTTATCCAATAGATTTTTTGCATTAGTTTCACTTGAAGTTTCTTTATATAATTCAATAAATTTCTTTATTGAATTAATGTTCTTTTCCAAAGAATAGATTTTAAAAGCAACACTTGAAATTGAGTCTAACTGAAAAGTTAAATTAGCCTCACAAAATTGAATGT
The DNA here is from genome assembly GCA_945902775.1 of Chryseobacterium gleum. GTDB lineage: Bacteria > Bacteroidota > Bacteroidia > Flavobacteriales_D > Crocinitomicaceae > CAIUKX01. Next base: position 14,040 of record CAMDMY010000056.1, read on the forward strand.
CATTACAAGCATTTCCTAATTCTTTTTTATCTAAATATGTTTTTGCTAATTTTACACTTGTTTTAAAATTGAAAAAACAACTATCTATATTTTTATTTGTATTTCTATCATCGCCAAAATATAAAGACAATAAATAATAAGTATATGGTGAATTAGCTTCTTTTGTTTTTATTTCATTTAAACTTTGATATGATTCAATAAAGGCACCTGTTTTTATTAATTCAAAATTTTTCTTAATCTTTCTTGATTGAGAAAAAGATATACTTGTAATCAATAAAATACAAAATATAATAATGGATTTTTTCATCAAAATAAATATTTAATTAACATCTTGAAATCACTCTAGTGATTTTTTTTACAAAGAATTTTGTTAAATTACACTTATAAAAGTTAGTTCTATAAGATTATCTATATTTTCATAATTAAAATCAATTTTTGTTGGTTTCATCTGAACGTAATTATTCCAATTATTATCTATAATAAATTGAGATAATTCTTTAGAATACAAATCAAACCCTTTTAAAAATTTTTCTTTTTCGATTTTTCCACAAGATGTCTTAATATGAAATTTTTCAATACCTATTGATATTAGTATATCTATTTTTCTTTTTTTGAAGTATTTTTTTGAATCTTCAATATTAATCCCAAGTCGATATCTCGTATTATTTCCTCCACAACTTTGAACTGTTAATATCATAAAACTTTTTATTGAAAATTAAATTATCTACCTCCACATGTTAAAGTTGCACCTGCAATACCAGCAAATTCATCTAAACATGCTTCATATTTTCTAAAATCCTCATTTGACATATGATCTATAGGTATTGGCGAACCATACTCTGACACTTTAAATGTTGGTACATTTAGTATTCTAGAACAATCACATCCCCTTTTCATTTTTGACTCCTTACCAAGTTGTTTTTCCAAATATACAAATCCAAATATAGCTATAACCCCGACTACTAAACCTAATAATATTTTATTCTCCTTAGGTGTGCTTTTAAATTCCATAATTTTAATTTTATTAAATAATGTTAATAATTATTCTGCTACTATAAATACTCTTATACATGTTTTGATTTTTAATTAAAGTTTTAATTTAGATTTGAAGATTTATTTAGATAATATGACCATACAGTCACAAGCAGTTTTGTAATCATTCTGTTGAAGCATACATTCGGCTTGAGCTAATTCCCATGCAGACATATCAGGTGCAGTTCCATAAAGACGAAGACAATCACTTTTTGTTAATGAATCTTTTATATCCATTTTTTTTGTTCCTATCGAATTATTTTTATCTTTCAAAGTATTTTTTTGTTGCCTGCATTGGTTTACGATGGACACTGTCAATGAGTCAAATACTTTCTCTTTAAAATCGTTTCCATTATTGTCTTTGTTGTAAACATAAAAGTCCTTATAAGAAATTTCTTTTGATAGGTAATTTATAGTTCCGTAACCACCAGATAAAACACAAGGTCGTTTCTGAACTCTGTCTTGAAAGTAATTTAATCGAGGTATTTCAGTTTTATTACCTAACTCGTCAACTAAATAATATTTGTAATTATCGTGACTATCGAAATCTTCGTTTAAAATCAATATTCCATTGTCGGGAAAAGTTAATGTTGTTACACCTTCTTTTTTTTCATAAACACCTCCACACTTTTCTTCATATATAACTCGTAAATTTCCTTTAAAGTTTTTTGGAATTAAAATAGTCTTCGCTGTAGAATTGTTAAAAATATAGAAGAATAAAAAACAAGCAATGCTAATGATAATTAATGTCGCTCCGATATAAATTATTTTTGTTTTTATATATGATTTTTCGTATATTTTAGCTTTAGATTTTCCAATATTAAAATTCTGTTCACCATCGCCTCTAGCTCGTCTTCCCATTCTACGCTTTAAAAATATTAATATCGATACAATTATAACAATAGGTAATAAGTAACTTGATATACTACCCCATAAGTCAACTTCAGTTTTTGGTTCAAATAAAATTTCATTTTTATGCTCTTTTATTAAATTTTCATTGATTTTTTTAATGTTGTTTTCAAAATTTCTAGCAGATAATAACCCCATTTTAAAAGTTGGGTCAGAATTTTTTAATCGACTTTCATTTTTGAAAGCTTTCCCCATTTTAGCTAATTCTCCTTTTGTAGAGTTTAGTACAAAATCTTTTCCTTCTTTTGTTAATTTAAAGTCTGCACGATTAAAGTCAGCATTAACGTTATTTACAATAAATACGTGTGCAACGAATCCTTTTTCAGCTAAATCAAAAAATGATTTTTGATTTTCAACAATAGAACTTGTATCTGAACTATTGAATAGTTGAAATCCTCCAATAATTGCAACTGCTATAAAACCATATATCCAATAAATTGAAAACTGATTTTTCTTTTTATTATTTACAGCCATTTTTTATTTTAATTAGATTAGTTTTTTTCTAAAAACAATAAATTTTAAAATCATTTTTGATAAATATCTATATTAAAAATTTAATGTCTGATTAAAATCAGTATCAAACTAGTATCAAACTTAAATTTAGAAAAATAAAGTATTGATATATAAGTTTTTAATTTACTTGTTAATTATGTAAATATATTTCCGTTTATCATTTTTATCTTTCGTTCTTTCAATAAAATTAGTGTGAAATTGATTCAATTCATTTATAATACGGTGACGTTTTAATTTTTTACTATCAGCTTCTAGGTGATCTATTCCTAAAACAGTATCTAATTCATCTATTGTAAATGATGTGTTTTTATGGGTGTACAATCTTTGATGAATTTCTGTAAAATTCTTATTGAATTTATCCTCATTTTTAGACTTGATGAATTTTATTTTGAATACAAATACACCTATGATAACTAATATAATAATCAAAAATATTCCTATTAAATAATGTTTAAAAGGTTCTTTATTAGAATTATTAATATCATAGAAATCAAGTTTTTTTATTTTTCCAAAATTTGTTTTCCAAATTTTATCTAAATCAACTTCAGTGCTTAATTTATTGATTTCTGCACTTCCTTTTGATTCAACATATAAAGAGTTTCCATCAATTTTTGAAATACTGCCATTTTCAAGTAAACCGACTTCTTCATTTTTTAAAAGAATATATTTAAGTGAATTTGGTTCAAGTAGAATTGAATTTATTTTACCAATAAATAAATGATAATCATTCAAATGATAATTTTCACCTATGAATTTAATATTATTATCCTTCAAATTAAAGACCTTCCAATTCATATTGTCTAAACCTAAAACATAAAGTTTATCATCATAAATATCTTTTGAAGTGGCATTTCCGCTTTTAAAATTATTGAATGAAAAAAGTTTATTTTTATGCTTAAAAATTAAACCCATAATATGTCGTGGTTGATTTCCAAAAGTCTTTTTATAAGTCCATTCATGTAAAGGTGAATTAAAAAACTGAAGGTTGTTATGTGTAGTGAAAAAACCATAACCACCAATTGCAAATAATTGTTTTTTCCATTCAAATAGATAACGATTAAAATTACCTCCATGAAAATGAGAAATATCCATTCTTTCAGCAATTCCATTTTTTAATTTAAAAACATAATGGAATCCGTTTGGATTATACAAGGTATCTTTATTAACAACACAAAAATTATTTTTAGAGTAGTTGTATTTAAAATTATCAGCTATATCTGTAAATTGAGTTCTGATTGTATTACTTATTTCACTTTTCTGCTGATTATTTAATAATTGAGAATGCAAATTTTGAATTCCAAAGAATACAACTATTGAAAAAAATAATTTTGAAAGCATATTTTAAATGGTTGAATATTTAGTTTAAATATATAGGTTTTATAAGTTTTTTTCTAGATGAATGTTCTATACCAAATATATAATTTTATTTTACAAAATTGTATAAATATTTAACTTAAATAACAATATAATGAAAAATGTTTTGAATCAATACAATAACAAAATAACTCATCAATTGGAAATATGCTATCTTTGATATTCAAAAGTTAAATACAAAAAAATGGAAAAACCAATTATTGCAGGAAAAACACCAATAGGTGTTGAATTAGAGGCAGGAAAAACATATGCTTGGTGTTCATGTGGAAAATCTACAAATCAACCATTTTGCGATGGTTCACATAAGGGATCTGAATTTGTTCCTAAAGTTTTTGTTGCAGAAGAAAGCAAAACAGCTTATTTATGTAATTGCAAACATACAACTAACCCTGGTTTTTGCGATGGATCACACAGTAAATTATAACCTATTTTAAATTACTGATTAATATTGAATTTGGTATTAATCAGTAATTTTTTAAAGTATTTTAACCTCCTCCTAATATAAATTCACACCCTACGATTAATGAAATTCTCCCCTTTTATAACCCTCCAAAAGGGGAAGTAAAAAAAGCCTCATAAATGTTTCCATTCAATGAGGCTCTCAAAATATAACAAGTATTTCTTATCCTAAACAACGAGTAACATAACCTCCAAACAATCATCCGAAAGCACATACTGCTAATACGAACCATTGAATTCCTGTTACTTCTAATTTCGTATGTCCTTCTGGTAATTCATCTTTAGATACTACTGTGATAACAGTTTTCAAGTAGTAATAAATACCGATTCCTGAATTGATAATAGCAATT
>CAMDMY010000057.1 GCA_945902775.1 Chryseobacterium gleum
ATAAATAGCCATAGCGACATAGAAGAATTGAAGTCCAGTTTCTAAAAATAAATTAGAAATATAGCACAAGTAAATATAAATTGAAGAACTGATCAAAGCAAAAAGCCAAGCAGCAATTTTTTTGAGAGAGATAAGGATCACATAAATTATTCCTGATAAAACTCCAAACCACTCTATAAGTGACGTATTTAAAATACCTGATTTTATATTTTGAATGATTTCTAACATTATGACAAAGGTCTATTTTTTTATCAAAGAATCAAATCTCAATTCAAACATCGTTTCGAGAAGTTTTATTCTTTTTATATTTTAATAATATAATTAGTTTGAAATCAATTAGATATTAAATTTAAATCTTTGAGATTTTAAAAATGATACCAACATTCATTTTAAAATAATTTAGATAAGAAAATTTGATCAATCCTTTAGTATCATTAAGTAGTGCCTCTGAATTTGGACTATAATAATAGGGGGAATATGTCATTGAAATAAATGGTGAAAGGCTACTGATTTTTTTGAAGTTATACCCTAATAATCCTTTTATTTCACCACCAATACCTAACGATTTCACTCTTTTTTCTTCGATGTAAGAAGGTGAATCATTTATATTTTTAAATAAACCGCCTAACACACAATTAATTTGAATCGTTTCATAAAATCCTTTGAATCTTTTTGCGTTTTTAAAATTTAAAACATATCCTATTTGTACTAAATGGAGATTTAATATTTTATTAAAATTAACATTATCTGCTTCACTTCTAAAGTAAGAGTAGCCAACAGAAACTCCCTGTTTGTAGTTTTTGTCATTTTTAAAAGTGTGGTTTATGTTTGTATTAATACCATTTAAAAAAAGTGGTTGTTTTTCATTCAAAAACGGTCTGTCAAAATTATAAGTTTGAATTGCTTTATCAAATTGGGGACAGTATAAATACTCGTACGAAAAACCGATGTTAGTTTCTTGAGAATAACTATTTAGACTCATAAAAAGTAGGCAAAAAAACAGATTTTTCATTTATTCGTTTTTAAAATATTAATTACCTCTTTGTAACCTGTTTCTGCTGCGCCAAATACTGTTTGATGATGACCATTTAAATTCATAGCTTCTCCAGCAAAAAATAATTTATTATCAATTGATTCAGCAGCCTTTTCTCTAGCATTCCCCATATTTATTGTTGAATATGAGTAGGCTCCTTCAATAAAAGGTTTATTCGTGAAATTGTTTACATAGGAGGACATAAAAGACTTACTAGCTTCATTATTATACATAGTGTCTAATTCTTCTAAGAGTTTTGAAGTTATCGCCGCATCACTTCCGAGACTTGTTAAGTATTCAGCTTGTTCGCCCATAATAAAAGCTAAAAGAACATTGTCATTTCCTTTTTTACCTATTTTTTCATTTGCGTATGCAGCACAAATTTTACCACCTGAAACGTTATCATCATAAAATTGATTTGAAAATTTCAGAAAGACTTTCATTCCCGCTCCCATTTCAATTTTAGAAAAAGCGTCCGTTTTTTCAACTGGTAATAGAGGTGTGAATTCGATACTATTCTTTTTCAGAATTGAAATTGGTACTGTTATGATAACTTTATTTGCAATGTGTTTTTTATTGTTTGAATCAACAATTAAGATGTCATCTGATGAATAATCAATTGATTTTACAATAGTATTTAAATTAATTTTGTCGTTAATTGTTTGAGCTATTTGTGTATCTAAAAAATCAAAAAAGGTTTGTTCGAATTTGTAATCATCATCGCCTGAAACCCAATTTATTTCCTCTTGATGATTCCAATATGCTGAAATTTTAGATGCAGATGCTCCTTGATCACCAGCAAGGTTCTCAATTATATATTGGTATTCCTCTCCTAAACCTTGTTGTTTTGCATAGTCTTTAAATGAGATATCTGGTAAATTATCATTGTCAAAAATATCAGGATTTTTCGGTAAATTAGTTACTATTTTATTTTGAAACCAATACGAAGTTTCTGTATCATCAAGACTTATTTTAGTTCCTGAAGAGGTAATTAAATCACTTATAATATTGTTTTTACCATGTAGCCATTGAGCGCCACTATCAATAGGGAAATCAGCAAAATTCTCATTTTTTCCAATTCTACCACCATAACCATTTGAAGCCTCAAGTATTTCAAATTCAATTCCTTTTGATTTTAAAATATAACCAGCATACAAACCCGCAATACCTGCTCCAATGATTATTACTTTACCTGAATAGGCTGAATCTTCAAATAAGGTGTTTTTACGACAAGAAATAATCGATTTTGGAATTAATATTCCGCCTATGGTAATAAGCAGTCCATTTTTCAGAAATTCACTTCTATTCATAATAGAATTGTTTGAAAATTTAAACGATATAAATTTAAAATTATTTTAAATCTCAAAGCAAACATCGTTTCCATATGTTTTATTCCTTTTATATTTCACATAACCTAATTGATTCGTAATCAATTTAGTATCGTTTATCTCAAATGTTGGAATATTGGTGTGATGATGTCCGTAAATCCAATATTCAATCGATGAATCGTGGATGAGGTCGAACAGTTCTGTAGCAAATCCTTGTTTTACGTTGCTTTGTCTGTGTTCTTCAGGATAATTAAAAAAGGTTGGTACGTGATGACTAACAACTACATTTTTTTGATTTTGATTTTTCAGTAATGTTTCTTTAATAAAATTCAGACTATTTTGATGTAATTCATTGAATTTTAATGTGTTTAATTTTGATTCCCCATCTGAAATGTATTTGAAATCGTATAATGTATTTTCTATTACCAACATGTTTTCTTCTTTGACATTACTCCAAAGTGTTGAAAATAAGAAATTTACATCTTTAAATTTAACTTCTTGATTATTAATCAAATACACATTCGAACGAATAGATTCACAAAACGAACCACTTCGAACGTTTATATCAGAACCATAATATTCGTGATTCCCAGGTATCCAATATGTTTTCTCGAAATTATCTGCTAAATAATATAGAAAATCAACATGTTTATCAATCAATTGAAATGGTAAAATATCTCCAGCTAATATCAGAATATCCCCTATAGGTATGATTGGATTTTTTTTAATAAACTCAAAATTATGCGAAAATTCTAGATGTAAATCAGAACAATATTGGATTTTCATTTTTTAATCAATCTTTATTCTCTAAAACTAAACAAAAAGAATAAGTATTTAAATGTTAATTCGAAATGTATTTTTTAAAATTATTGGTATCAATTTTAGCGTTTAAATCGTTGAGTAAATTGTATAAACCAAAGAAAGTTCGGTTAATGTATAAAAAATGCTTCGAACCTCTATTTCCGTTCATTTTTCGAATCTCGGCATCTTTCGCAAAGTTTTCTCCCATTTGAGCCATTTTCGCAAAGAAAGTTTTATCCGAAAAATCAAACATATCGCTTTGAAGTGGAAGTGAAAATAAACTTAAAAGTTCATGAAATATTTTTTTGAAGAGTTTAATTGTAGCTTCGTTGTCATCCTTTCTTAAGATTTCCAGAGCGTATAATTTTTCTTCAAATAAAATAGGATCATTTAAATTTTCAATTGCTGCAAGCTCAAAATAGGGAATGTAAAAATCATTCGGAATAGATTTCATACAACCGAAGTCAATTGCAATTAAGTTCGAATCTTTATCAATCAGAAAGTTACCAGGATGTGGGTCAGCATGTACTTGCTTTAATGCGTGAATTTGAAACATATAAAAATCCCAAAGAGCTTGACCGATTTTATTTCCTTTCTCTCTATCTTTATTGTGAGAGGTAAATTCCGATAAATGTTCTCCTTCTATCCAACTCATCGTTAATATTTTAGAGGAAGATAATTCTGGGTAATAAATAGGGAATTTTAAATTTGCTATATGACTACACGCTTTTGAAACTTCAATACTCTGCTTTAGTTCTAATTCGTAGTCTGTTTCTTCGATTAATTTAGTTTCAACTTCTTGGAAATATTTGTCGGAATCATTTCCTTTTAAATTAAACATTCGAACAGCGAAGGGCTTTACTAAAGCTAAATCAGAACTGATGCTTTCAGCTACCCCAGGATATTGAATTTTAACTGCTAATTTTATATCATCTTTCGTTGCTAAATGAACTTGCCCAATACTCGCAGCATTAACAGCGTCAGGACTAAAAGTATCAAAGATTTCTTCCGGAAACTTGCCTAAATATTTTTTAAACGTCTTACGAACAAGAGGAGCAGAAAGGGGAGGTACAGAAAATTGGGATAGTGAGAATTTATCCACATAGGCTTTGGGCATAATGTTTTTATCCATACTCAACATTTGTGCAACTTTTAAAGCGCTTCCTTTCATATTTTTAAGACCATCATAAATGTCCTCGGCATTATTTTCGTTCAGTTTTTCTTTTGTTAAATTTGGATGAATTAATTTTTCTCCGTAATAAGAAATATAATTTCCCCCCACTTTTAACCCAGTTTTCATTAATTGACTAGCACGTTGAATCTTACTCGTTGGAATTTTGTCGATTGTCTTCATAGTGAGTTACATTTTTTCTTTGAATAAAAATTTAGCTAAATCAAACAGACTTTCTAGTGGTTTGCTATCTAAAAATAAGGAAGAGGTTGTAATAGATTTTTCAATTAAAATATCTGTTTTTTCGAAATTAGGCGAAGTATCATCTAACCAAAATTTTAAAATAAATAAAAATTGAATCCAAACACCTTCACTCATTACTGGGGTAGTAAAATTGGCAATTTTTTCATTTTTGATAGGTGACTGAATTTTTGATTCAATAAATTTCTTGAAATGTTTTCTTAAATCTTTTAATTGAAGACAGTTTTTTAGAGTATTACTTTCAGCCTCTAATGAATAAACTACGTAACTTCGGTTTAATGTGAGAACTTCAAATAGAGAGAAAAAATAAGTTAAAAGTTTATCCTTTTCAGTATAGTTTTCGAATTCAGTATTATTTTCAATAACGATGTTTACATTTTCTGAAAACTTAATCCAAATACGTTGCTTAAGCGCTTTAAACGATCCGAAATAAGAATAGAACGTTGTTTCTTCAATTGAATGTTTTTTACAAAATGAGAAGACGTTTTTCGGTTCTATTTCGCTTTCTAGAACATCTTCCATATAAATTGTGATGATTGAATTTTCATCAAAACTATTTTTTGAACTTACATTTTTTAGTTTGGACATTTTTAGATATTTAATGTTTCTATAAATGTACTACTTATTATTGTTTAATAAAAAAATATAAATGTTAAACAAAGTTATTTTTTGTAAATTTTTAAAAGAGCTCTTTTTAAAGCTTGTTTCCAGACATTCATTTCATGCCCGCCGATGTAGTTTTTAATTTCAAAAGTTAGCTTATTCTTTCTTTTATTTAATTCAATCGGTAAATGATCATTTACCGATTTTATGATCCCTTTAAATCCATCATTTGTTCCAACACTTAAATAGAAATGGTGAGGCGATTTTTTCGATTTATCAAATGATTTCCAATAGTTTAGATAGTTATATTGTGTCCACTTTTTAGAAGAAAAATCTCCATTTTCATCTTTAAAAGAAGCTACATCAGAACGAGCATAAGAGGTTTGATCAGGAAGAGGGAAATAAGATGCAGGACTCATTAAAACGGCATTTTGAAATAGGTCTGGATATTTTAAAACGAAGCGAAGACTCCCATAGCCACCAGCCGACATACCACCAATGCTTGTTGATTCAAAATTTTGATTGATTCTGAAGTTTTTATAAATATTTGGTAATAAGTCTTTTATAATAGCCAATTCCATTTTTTCAAATCCATCAACAAACCAACTATTCCCTCCATCAGGCATTACGATGATGAAATCTTTGATAGAATCCGATAAAATTAGATTATCTACCATTGATTTTATTTCAACTGAACCCATCCAAGAGGTTTCGTTCCCTCCATGTCCGTGAAGCAGATACAAGACATCAAAATGTTTTAAAGAATCGGTATAATAATGAGGAGGTAAATAAATCATCACATTCCACGATCTATTTAATTGCTTAGAAAATAGAGAGTTGTGAATTAATTCGTTTGAACTTCTATGCGTTTTTTCTTCATTGATATTTTCAATCTTTTGTTTTGTTTCCTGAGAACAAGAATACATTAAAAGCAGTGATATGAAGAAAAATGATATTTTCATTTTATAATATAGCATTCATTATTTTTAAACCAAATATAGAAATATAAGGTCATTCAAGATGTTGAGTAAAAACAAAAGGGCTTTCTTTTCGAAAACCCTTATGAATACAAGTCTAAATTCAGACATATAATATCTAATGTATAATGTCTAACGTCTAATATCTAGCGTCTAATTAGTGTTGGTGACCGTGAACTCCATGAGCGTGACCGTGCTCTAACTCTTCTTCTGTTGCTGGTCTAACTTCTAAGATTGTTCCTTCGAAATGTAAATCAGTTCCAGCTAAAGGATGATTGAAGTCCATTTTTACTAATTCGTCTTTAATTTCAAGAACGATACCTCTTAAATGATTTCCTTCATTATCAGACATAGGAACCATAGCTCCTAGAACGATTTCTTCATTAAATTTTCCAGCTTCATCATGGAAAATGTTTGCTGGTAACATAGCGATTTGTTCTTCAGAACGGTTACCATAAGCATTTTCAGAATCAATAGCGAATTTAAACATGTCGCCAGCAACTTTACCGTTTAAATTTTGTTCAAATTCAGGGATGATTGAACCAACACCGTATAAAAATAACATTGGATTTTCCGCTGTTGTCTCTTCGATAGTTTCTCCTGTTTTATGATCTGTTAACTTGTAAGTCAAGGAAACAACCATGTTTGCATCAATTTTCATACGTTTGATTTTTTAAATAAAGCAATAAAGTTAAGAAGAATCTGAACTCTAAATTAGAATGTTAATAAAAAGGAGAATTAATTTTCTGATAAAGTCATTTCATTCTTCATTTTCATTGGAATTTTCATCCCTTCAGGCATTTGTTCACTTGGTTTAATGAAAGTAATTCCTTCTATATTCTGTTCTATTGTTGATTCAATTGTCCAACCACTGTTTTTATGGATTTTGATGCGTGAAGTCATATCTCCTTTTAAATCGTATTTCATTTCCATTCCATTTGATGAAAGTTGATATTCAGTATTTGAGATTGATTTTATAATTGAAATTCCAGTAATAAGATACGAAGTTTCATTTACCTCGGCCAATTCATAAGTTGTTTCAATGTCAGCACTCATTCCTGATTCTAATTTCGAACTGATAACCCATTTCTCTCCTAATGAAACGAAATGATCAGGGAAAATAGCAGAACTCATTTCAAGATTGTTTTTAAACGATTTTTCACCAAAAGATTGAGCCAATTGATCTTTTATTTGTTTTTTCTGCTGTCTATTTAATTGAGAGAAAGAATCCAATATTTCATCAAATGCTTTGTCAATATTTTTAACTTCAATTACTTTTCCAGCCTTAGACATTACAATTACAAAAGGTTTTTTTGTTAATGCTTTAAATACATTTGACATTACATCATCATCTCCTTTTTTAGCTGAACTAAATTCAATAGGTCCATTAGGCATATCCATAGTCATTGATAAACTATTGTATTGAACATCAATATGAAAGTTATTGTCTTTAATGTCAGTTACATTATATGTAATGTTCCCCTTAATTGACATATCTATATCAATATTTTGATCATTTACTTTTTGAGATACGGTCATATTACAATTCATGTTTTGATTGTAAATTTGTCCTTTTGTGAGTTTAAATTCTAGGTTTTCCTTTTGTGAAAAACCAAAAGTTAAAATGGTTACAAACAGGGTTAGGATACTTAAATTTTTCATTTATTTAGATTTAATTATGAATTTAAAACTGATCATTTATTATTAAGAATATTGTTTAAAGATGCCATTCAACCATTTAAGCATTGCAAAGAATAAAATTGCTGCACCTAATAAAAGAAAGAAATTGACAGCGAAGAAATTAGCTTTGTTTTCATAACCATCCCAAAGACTACTTAAAACACCTGATAATTTATTTCCAATAGAGGTAGCTAAGAACCAACCTCCCATCATTAAGGCTGTTAATCTTGGTGGACTTAATTTAGAAACCAAGGATAATCCCATAGGACTTAAAAATAACTCTCCGATAGTAATAATTCCATAAGATGATATAAACCACCAAGCTGAAGATTTAGTTCCATCATTATTTGTGTATATAGCTGCGTACATTATCAAGCATGAAAGTGCCGAAATTAATAATCCAAAAGCTAGTTTTGCTGGAGTAGAAGGTTCTTTCCCTTTACGTCTTAAAAATGAAAAGAATGCCAAAACTAAAGGAGTCAATGCAATTACCCAAAAAGGATTAACAGATTGAAAAAGGTTTGTATTGAATAAGTTGACAGATTCTCCTTCTTTTGGAAGGTTTTCTTCTTTCATGTTTTTAAAATAAGGAGGATATGTTAATTCCAACTTTGATTTATCTTCAATTCTAAATTGATTATCCATTACGACAAATGAATCCTTTACATAGCTTATATTTTCAACAAGTTTAATTTTGTTTAAAGGTTTAACTAATGTTTGAGGAATTTCTCTATCGGTATATCTATCAGCCCAAGTGTTTAAGGTTGAACCATTTTGTTTAAAAACTGCCCAAAAACAAATAATTACTGAAAATATAGCTAACATCGCAGCTATCGGTTTTTTCTCTTCTTTCGGTGATTTATATAACAATCTTCCATAGAAAAAAACGATTGGAATACATCCTAAAAGAAAAGCATCTGTTGTATCTGAACCAACAAAATTTCCGTTTGGATTTTCTGTTGATGTTACCCCATTTAGAAAATAGCCGATAAAACCAAAAATAATAGATGGTAATAAAATAACTCCAAATATTCTTGCTAGTGGCATATCACCTTCTTGAGCTGGTTTAATGACGTCAACATGTTTAAAATGTTTTGTTCCTATCCAGAAGATGATAATTCCAATAAACATTCCGATACCAGCAGCAATAAAAGCAGCTCCCCAACCAATCATATTGTAAAGAGCAGCACCAAAGAAATTACAAACAAAGGCGCCAATGTTAATTCCCATATAGAAAATACTATATCCTGAATCTTTTTTGTCTTTAAATTCTGGAGTATTGTATAAATTCCCAAGTAGAGTAGAAATATTTGGTTTGAAGAAACCATTCCCTAAAATCACTAAAAGCATAGAGATATACAACATTGTTTCATTGTGAACAGACATCAAACAATAACCAATTCCCATCATAATACCACCGATTGTAATTGACTTTCGATATCCAAGAACTCTATCAGCTAACAATCCTCCAACAAAAGGAGTTAAGAATACAAAGGCAATAAATGTCCCGTATAAATCGGAAGCTTCTGCTTCAGTCATACTGAATCCATCTACTGTATCTTTCAAGTAAAGAGTGAAAATTCCAATCATTAAGTAGTAACCGAAACGTTCCCACATTTCAGAGAAAAATAAGAAAGGCAATGCTTTTGGATGATTTCTTTGAGTCATAATTTGAGTTTAGTTTAAAATAAAAAACAGCACCGAAGTGCTGTCTTGGAGAATTAGTTTTTAATAGAGTTATTTAACTCCGTGCATCATTTTAATAAGTAATTTACTTAATATAAACAATACAATAGATGAAGCGCCGGCTAGATAAACAAATAGCCAGAAAAATGAATGTAAGTCATTAATCTTAATCCCTAAAAAAGATTTAGGTTTATTTTCAGCTTTTTTAGCAACTTCTATTTTAATTTTTTCTAAATCTTGACTTTGTTTTTTTAATTCTGCTTGATTTTTTGTTTTTGGAAAAATATTATTGAATTTAATATCAGCGAAATTAATTTCAACTGGTTTGCCATTTTCAAAAACTTTTACAGTATCAGAATTTTTAGCTGTTTTTAAATCATCAACTAGTAAATAAGCTTTATGATTTGGAGTTGTATATTTAATTTCTAACTCACGTACTATTTCTGCTTTAACTAGTGGTTCTGGATAGAATGAACTTAAAAAACCTGCAAAATTATTTGCTGCTGCTGTGCTCAAAAACCAAACACCCATTAATAAGGATGCAAAACGGACAGGAGCTAATTTATTTACCATTGATAAACCAATTGGAGATAGGAATAATTCACCAATTGTATGAATGAAATATAAACCTGTTAACCATATTATACTCACTTTAATTCCAGGTTCAACACCATCAACACCAAAAGCTATAAATACGTATCCTAGTGCAAGGAACAATAATCCAAAAGCCTGTTTATAAGGAGATGCTGGTTCTAGATTTTTATTAGATAGTTTTGTCCATAAAATTGAAACTAATGGAGCCAATGCAACAATAAAAACGGCATTAAAACTATTGAACCAACTAGCGGGCATTGACCAACCAAACAACTCTCTATCAGTTTGCTCTTGTGCAAAGAAAGTTAATGAAGCGCCAGCTTGTTCAAATGCTGCCCAAAAGAAGATAACAAAAAAGGCAACAATATAAATAACACCAATTTGTTGCTTTTCAATTTTTGAAAGCGATTTATCTAATATAATTATAAGAGGAATTGAAATTGCAATTGAAAAAATAAATGCTGATATATAGTTGTTTACTAAATCAATAGTAGTCTCATCTGTTGAAGTGAAAATATAAAGTCTAAAAGCTACAAATACTAAAATACCTATCAATACACAAATGTAAATATTAGATTTACTTTTCGATACCGGTTCAATTATGTGGTCTGGATTTTCTTTTTTATGTTCTAGAGCTAACCTCATTTTATTCGATACAATACCAATTGGTTCTCCTTCAGGATTTACAAGTGATTTGTTCATTCTCATTTTGAAAACAATTACAGAAATAATCATACCAATACAAGCACACAAAAATCCCCATTTAAATGCGCCTGGTATAGGATTTTCATTAATGTCATATTTTTCACCTAATCCACCGCAGATAAGAGGGGCAACAAAAGCTCCTAAATTTATACCCATATAAAAAATTGTATAGGCTGCATCTTTTCTTTTATCAACATCACTATATAATTGACCTAATAAAGTCGAAATATTTGGTTTGAAAAATCCATTACCAAATATCAAAGCTGTAAGTCCAATTAACATAAAAGTTATAGAAAGATCGTATTGGTAGTAAAACAACCCTGACAAAAACATAAAAAATTGTCCTATGGCCATCATAATACCTCCAACTAATATAGATCGTCTATTACCCCATAAATTGTCAGCGAAATAGCCACCAATTATTGGTGTTAGGTATACTAAACTCATATAAGAGCCCATAATACCTGAAGCCATTTTTTTATCAAAAGCTAGTGCTCCTGTTAAAAAAAGTATAAAGATAGCTTTCATTCCATAAAAGCTAAATCGTTCCCACATTTCTGTGAAGAATAACAAATATAAACCTTTAGGATGTTTAGTTTGACTTGTTGTATTTGTAGAATTCATAAGTAATCTTATTGTTTTAACTTTCTATTTTCTAAAATTTGAAGAACGCAATATTAACGATAAAAATATTAAACCACAATATTTTTTAGAATCAAGGCAAATAGATTTAAAATTTCAAGACTTATTAATTCTGAAAAGTATATGTAAATCTTTCTTCTTTAAGTCTTAAATCTTGGTAAAAAATCACTTTACTCCGTGCATCAATTTTTTCACCAAAGGACTTATTAATATTCCTATCAAACCTATAATTCCCAATGAAATTGTAAATAATATAAAAAAGTAACTTAAAGAATAATCTTTTTGTATTTCCTCAATTTGACCACCAATAGTTCCAGATAATTTATTTCCAATTGCTAAGGCAATATACCATATTCCAAACATTAAAGCAATCATTCTTGATGGAACTAATTTACTTACGTAGGACAATGATACAGGTGAAATACATAATTCTCCAATTGTATGAAGGAAATAAGCAGCAACTAACCAAAAAGAACTAACTTTTACTACATCCATTCCATTAACAATTCCTGAAGAACCAATTGATAAAATTCCAAATCCAAGACCGATAAAAATTAATCCTAGTCCATATTTTACTGTTGCAGCAGGATTATATTTACTACCCCATATTTTAGAAAAGATAGGTGCTAATATGATTATAAATAAAGAGTTTAAGATTCCAAACCAAGTAGCCGGAATTTCAACTTCTTTGCTTTCTAATTTCAATACTTTAGCTTCTACTTTACGATCAATTTCAATACTTTTTGCTTTTTCGTTTGAAATATATTTTAGACTTCCATTATTATCGGTATCAAAAAGCCATACATTTGTGCCGATTTTAATTTTGTCTAATTCTTTTATTTTTATTGTTTCAGCTACAATTTTTGAGTTATTTTTTAAAATTGTTGAAGCTTTGACAATAGAAGTTAATTCTTCTTTTTTTCCTGTTTCTTTGTTTCTAACTTTATCTTTAACTGTATTATATTCAACTAAATATGTTTTTGTGTCTAATTCACGATTAATTTTCCAACCAACTATTAACCAGATCATTATGAAGCTGGAGGCTAAAATAATACCAGAAAGTAAATAGGTTTTAATCGTTTTTTTCAATAATAAGAATAATACCCAAGAGATAATTAGAATTGGTACAATAGTGGTTATCATATCAATAACCATAAAAACGATCGCACTAGTACCCGTTAAAACTCTTTCTGTGTATTGCATTGCAAAAATAGTCATGGTACCCCCAGCTTGTTCGAATGAAGTATTGAATAAAACAGTAAAGGATGCAAATATTACAATAGCCCACATTCTGTCTTTAGTAATTTTAGGATAACGTATAATTCGATAGGTTAGCAGACCAAGAAATAAAATTGCACCGGTTAATATGAAATAGCCAGAAAAGTCAAAACTTCCGATTTGTAAGAAATTTATCTCTGCTACTTTTTTGATAGGGTCATTTATAATCCAAATCAGACCAATTGCTAAACATAAGAATATCAGAGTCCTATCGATTTTTGTGAATGGGTTTAATCTATCACCTTCAAACTCTAATTTATTTTCTTTTTCTATTGCTTTTTTAGGTTTTAATCCTATGTCTCCAAATATTTTTTGAGAGAAATAGAATTGTAACATACCTAAAAACATAAAAATCCCTGCTAATCCAAAACCATACGACCATCCTAATTTTTCACCAAGATAACCACATAACATCATTCCTAAAAAAGAACCTGCATTTACTCCCATATAGAAAATGGTGAATGCACCATCCTTTTTTTCCGGAAAACTTTTATACATGTTTGAGATAATCGAAGTAATATTTGGTTTGAAAAATCCATTTCCAATTATCAAACATCCTAATCCAATGTATAAAAAGATATGATTGAATTCCAATGCCATTGAAGCGTGACCAATTGTCATAATTACAGTTCCAATAATTACTGCTTTTCTGCTTCCAAGGTATTTATCAGCTAAGAATCCTCCTAAAATAGGTGTTAAATAAACAAGTGAAATATATGTTCCATAAAGAGCTGAAGCACTAGCAATCGACCAATTCCAACCACCATTCCCATATGAACTAATCAAGAAAATGATCAATAGAGAACGCATTCCATAATATGAAAAACGTTCCCACATTTCAGTGAAAAATAAAATAAAAAGTCCTTGTGGGTGACCTAAAACGGTTGAATTAAAAATAGAGTTATTCTGATTATTCATTTATTTTAGAGAGTGTTTTAAGTATTTTTCTAGTTTTGAAGTTGTGAAAATATTAAAATAAATTCAAAAAAGAAATAAAATTCTAACTTCACATTATGAACAATGACAATAAAGCTTTACAATTCAACTAGATGCTAATTGATATTCATTCACATAAACGAAATGTTAATTATTTGACAATCGTCAATAAATCAGATAGTAATGTAACCGAAAGCGATTGTTTTTCATTCGGAATTCATCCCTGGAATACATCCGAAATTGAGGATAACTTTTTAAATTTTGAAAAGGAGATTTCTTTAATTAAATGTCTCGCAATTGGAGAAATAGGTCTTGATAAATTAAATGGTCCTACAATTGATGTTCAAAAAAAAGTATTTTTAAAGCAAATTGAAATTTCAGAGAAATATGAATTACCTATTATTCTCCATTGTGTAAAATCTTGGAATGAAATTTCAGAAATTAGAAAATTATTGAATCCCATTCAATCATGGATTTATCATGGATTCAATAAAGCTGGGATTATAAATGAAGTTTTAAAAAGCGACATTTATATTAGTATTGGAAGTTCGATTTTCACGAATATAAAACTGCAAAAAATAGTGAATTTAATACCAAATGATAAGTTGTTTTTAGAAACAGATGATTCTAATTTGGATATTTTTGAGATTTACAAAAAGGTTTCCGAAATAAAAAAAATACCTTTGTCAGAATTAGAAGAAATTATAGAACAAAATTTTAAACGAGTTTTTAGAAAATGGCAAAGTGGCTA
Source organism: Chryseobacterium gleum (assembly GCA_945902775.1). GTDB lineage: Bacteria > Bacteroidota > Bacteroidia > Flavobacteriales_D > Crocinitomicaceae > CAIUKX01. The sequence goes on from CAMDMY010000057.1 coordinate 14,447, forward strand.
GAGCGTTCAGAATTATTACTTGGACAGGAAAAAATTGAAATATTAAAGAATTCACATGTATTAATAGTTGGTTTAGGTGGAATAGGTTCATTTGCTGGTGAATTTATTGCAAGAGCAGGAGTTGGGACTATTACATTAATTGATGGTGATGCATTTGACGAGACCAATAAAAACCGACAATTAACAGCTTTAGATTCAACAATTGGCAGAAATAAAGCAGTAGTTTTAGCTGAAAGAATTAAAGATATAAATTCAGATGTAAAATTAAATGTGGTGCAAGAATTTGTTTTGCCAGAACGAGTATGGGAATTATTAGAAGAATACAAACCTGATTATGTGATGGATTGTATAGATTCTGTTACTCCAAAATTAGAATGGTTAAAAGCGTGTAAACGTCTAAAAATCAAAGTTATTTCACATTTAGGAGCAGGAGGGAAAATGGATCCAAGCTGTGTTCAGGTATCTAAATTAAATAAAACCTATAACTGCAAGTTAGCGAGTCATTTAAAGAAAAGATTGAAACGTGAAAAAGTTGAATTCGATTCAATTCGTGCTGTTTTTTCTTCCGAATTACAGATTAAATCTTCTTTAAAATTAACGGATGGAACGAATTATAAAAAGTCGTTTTACGGCACTGTAAGTTATATGCCCGGATTGTTTGGTTTAATGGGAGCAGCAGAAGTAATTCGTTATTTATCTAAACACAAAATTCAAAATTAAATGTTGTATTGTAGCCTTTTTAATTAATTTTATTTATACTTGTTGAGTAACAATTTTAGATGAAGCAAATTCCTTTATTATATATTATTTTATTTTCTTTATTGCTTTCTTGTAATGAAGAGCCAATAAAAAATGAGATAATCACTCATAAAATTGATAAAACTTTGATTCAAGATGGTCATAGTTATGCCAATATAAGTAAGATTTACACCAAACATTTACACCTTGAATTAGATGTAAATTTTGAAAATCGAACAATCTATGGAATAGCAAGGCATAAAATGTTTAATACTGGCGTAGATACTGCTATCTTTGATATTAAATCGTTGGAAATCCAAAAAGTGACTATCGGAAGAAAGGAAAGTGAAGTTGAAACAGATTTTATTATTGGGGAAAATGATGAATTATTAGGCCAACCTTTACTAGTTAAGATTAAAAAAACGACTCAATTTGTAAATATTTATTATAAAACAACTGAAAAAACAGAAGCATTAGATTGGCTAGGACCAAAATTAACAATTGGTAAAAAATATCCATTTTTGTATTCTCAAGGAGAGGCTATTTTAACTCGTTCATGGATACCGCTTCAAGATTTACCTTCTAATAGAATAACGTATACTGCTGACGTAAAGGTTCCTTCGGATTTGATGGCGATTATGAGTGCTAAAAATCCAACATCAAAAAGCGAAGATGGGATTTATCATTTTGAAATGAAACAACCGATACCTTGTTATCTAATTGCTATTGCAGTTGGAAATTTAACCTATAGAAAAATAGGTGAAAATTGCGGTGTATATTCTGAGCCTGAAATTATCAGCAAATGCGCTTACGAATTTGTTGATTTACCTAAAATGATTGAAGCCGCAGAGAAAATCTATGGAAAATATCGCTGGGAACAATATGATATAGTTATTCTACCCTATTCATTTCCGTTTGGAGGAATGGAAAATCCCCGGTTAACTTTTGCCAATCCAACTCTTATAACCGGTGATAGGAGTTTAGTTTCTGTTATTGCTCATGAGTTAGCTCATTCTTGGTCGGGTAATTTAGTTACAAATACGACATGGGATGATTTTTGGTTAAACGAAGGATTTACTGTTTACTTTGAGAATCGTATAATGGAAGAAATCTATGGAAAAGAAACTGCAGATATGCTTTCAATAATTGAATTTCAAGAATTAGAAGACGAGCTAGATAATATAAAAAAAGGAAAACATCCTGAAGATTCAAAATTAAAATTAAAATTAGATGTTCGAAATCCTGACGACGGAATGACGTCTATAGCTTATGTAAAAGGCGCCTATTTCTTAAAAACATTAGAACAAAAAGTAGGAAGAAAGTTATTTGACAAATTTTTAAATAATTATTTTAATCATTTTGCATTTAAAACGATTACAACAGAAAGATTTGAAGAATATTTAAATTCAAAAGTGTTGAAGCCAAATAAAATTGAATTTAATACAAAGGAATGGTTATATAAAGAAGGGATTCCTTCAAATTGTGTCCGTTTAGAATCTGAAAAATTTAAAGAAATTCAAATATTAGCAGATAAATTTTCTGATGGAGGAGATATTTTTAAAGTTAAAAAGAAAAAAAATAAAATTACTAGAGAGAAATATATAACCCAAGAGTGGTTAGAATTTATTAAACTTTTACCCAATTCAATGACCCCAGCTCGTTTAATGTTATTGGATGATAAGCTTAACTTTAAAGGTTGTGGTAATGCTGAAATAATGACTGAATGGTTTTTGTTAGGTATAAAAAGTGGCTATAGACAAATTCGACCTGAAATGAGCTTGTTTTTAAAAAAAGTAGGAAGAAGAAAATATATTTTGCCTCTTTATGAAGCTTTAACAAAAACTCCAGACGATTTTATTTGGGCAAAAAAAGTTTTCACAAAAGCGAAAAATAACTATCATTCAATAACTTATTTTTCAGTTAATAAAATTTTATATCCAACTAAATAAAGTGCAAACAGTAATAGGCAATTTATTGAAATTTTCAGTTCAAGATAAAGGGGCTGAATTATGTAGCATCATTTCTCATAGAACAGGAACTGAATTTATGTGGGGAGCAAATCCTGATATTTGGGGAAGTTTTGCTCCTATTTTATTTCCGATTATTGGGACTTTAAAAGAGGGCGAATTTTTGTATGAAGAAAAATCATATTCTGTACCGAAACATGGTTTTATTCGTAATAATGAGAATTTAAAAGTCAAACAAGTTTCAGATAATTGTTTGGAATATTCATTGAAATTTGATGATGAAAGTTTAAAATTTTATCCTTTTGAATTTGAATTTATTGTGCGATTTGTTTTGGTAGGAAATTCTATAACTATTGAGCATAAAGTAGTAAATCATTCGAAAGATAAGCCTCTATTTTTCTCTGTTGGAGGGCATCCAGCATTTAAATGCCCATTGTATGATGGTGAAACTTACGAAGATTATTTTTTAGAATTTGAAGAAGTCGAAAATGTTTCTACATGGGAAGTTTTACCGAATGGATTAATAAATTCTACTACGAAATTACTGATCCAAAATTCGAACATTTTACCTTTGAATCGAACGTTATTCGAAAACGATGCACTTATTTTAAAAGACTTAAAGTCGAAAAGAGTAAGTTTAAAAAGTAAGAAATCATCAACTTCAATTTCAATAGAATATACTGATTTCAACTATTTAGGTATTTGGGCAAAACCAGGAGGACAATTTGTTTGTATTGAACCTTGGTTAGGAATTTCTGATTCTAATACAACTGATAAAGATTTTACTAAAAAAGAAGGAATTATTCGTTTAGAGGCTAATACTGATTTTAAAGCTTCTTATTCTATTAAAATAGAAGAGTAATTTTCCTTTCCCTTCTCTTAATCTCATTTTAGTTTCGATAATACCTTCCAACATTCTGAATGCATTTTAGAAAAAGCAAACCATTTTTTGCCTAAATCTTTTAAAGATGCTCCGATATGATATAATTCTTGTTCATCAATTATTAAAAATCGATCATGCGCTTCATTGAGTAATTTAACTTCAAGATTGTCAAATTGAGAATTAAATTTAGCACTATCTAATTTTAGTTGATTGCTAATTGTTTTAGTGTATAGGATGATTTTCACACCATCTTTTCGTTTACTTAATAGAGTTAAAACTGAATCATCAATGTAATTATCAATTAAAATAATAGTTTTATCTGCTTTTCTAATTATGTCCGAAATAAAGGAATAGGCATCAAAAATTTGGCCATCAAAGAAAATTCCAATATCAGGCTTTAATTCTTTATTTTCAAGTGCTTTAAATAGTTTGTCA
>CAMDMY010000058.1 GCA_945902775.1 Chryseobacterium gleum
TCCAACATTCTATCTTTCGCAGCTGTTGCTTTGATGAACCAAGAATCCAATGGGTAATATAAAATCGGCTTGTCAGTTCTCCAACAATGTGGGTAACTATGCTCGTATTTTGAAACGTTGAACGCTTTGTTTTCTAATTTTAACTTTAACGCAATACGGTCATCTACAGACATATACGCTTTCAAGTCAGCGATAATGTTATTTTTCGCTAAAAGTTCTTTTTGTTTTTCAAACTCTTTTTGTTTTTCATCCTCTGAAAGGTAGTCTGCTTTTACATATTCTCCTGCAAAATCGTAGATATTATCCTTTAATTCTTTTCTGAATTTCCCTTGTAAGTCCACCAAAGGAACTAAATTTCCATTTTCGTCTTTCACTAACATTCCAGGAACGCCCGCATCAGCAGCAACTCTCGCATCATCCGCACCAAAAGTAGGAGCAATGTGAACGATACCTGTACCATCAGATGTTGTAACGAAATCACCACTGATCACTCTGAATGCTTCTTCCGGAGTTTCTTCCGGTAAAACACCCGGTAATAATTGTTCGTATTTTATTCCAACTAAATCAGAACCTAAACATTCACCAGCGATGAAATAAGGGATTACTTTGTTGTCTTTTGTGAAACCTAATAAATCACTTTCTGATTCTACCGCATTAAATCCTTTACCTCCAAATTGGTAATCTACCAAGTTTTTCGCAAGGATTACATTGATTGGTTCGAATGTGTATTTGTTGAATGATTTCACCAATACATATTCAATTTTTGGTCCAACGCATAATGCCGTGTTGGATGATAATGTCCACGGTGTTGTCGTCCACGCCAAAAAATGGATATTTTTTGCCTGTTGTAGGGACAGGGCATGCCCTGTCCCTACAACCGCCGCGGACGCGTCCGTATCGCCGAACGGCGTTTTTTCCCCATCCACAATTTTAAATTGTGCCACAACCGTTGTATCCGTTACATCACGGTAACAACCCGGTTGATTGATTTCGTGTGATGATAAACCAGTACCCGCTTTTGGAGAATATGGTTGAATTGTATATCCTTTGTAGATTAAATCTTTCTCGTATAATTGGCCCAACAACCACCAAACCGATTCCATATATTTTGGTTCGTAGGTAATGTATGGATCATCCATATCTACCCAGTAACCCATTTTTTCAGTCAGATTATTCCAAATATCTGTGTAACGCATAACCGTTTCCTTACACGCTTTGTTGTAATCTTCTACAGAAATTTTTGTGCCGATATCTTCTTTTGTGATACCTAATTCTTTTTCAACACCTAATTCGATTGGAAGTCCGTGCGTATCCCAACCAGCTTTACGTTTTACTTGAAAACCTTTTAATGTTTTGTAACGACAAAAAATATCTTTGATAGAACGAGCCATAACGTGGTGAATACCAGGTAATCCGTTAGCAGATGGAGGTCCTTCAAAAAATACAAATGGCTTATTTCCTTCACGAGTAGAAATCGATTTTTCGAAAACTTTATCGTTGTTCCATTTATCTAAAACAGTCTGTGCCACATTCGGCAAGTTTAACCCTTTGTATTCCTGATATTTTTGACTCATTGTACTGAAAAATTATGCGAGGTACGAAGATAGTAAAAAAGACATTAGACTGCAAGATTAGACTTAAGATCGCTACGCTTAAAGATATTAGACCGCTACGCTTAAAGACTGATGAGTTTTACTCGATAGAGTTGAAGACAGATTATAAATATAAAAACCGATACTTCTTTAAGAAATATCGGTCTATTTATCTATTTATCTTCCTAACTAACCTAAGTTCATCAGTCTTTGAGCGACGAAGTAGCGTTCTAATGTCTTTGAGTGCTGATTTATCAGCACGGTCTATATGTCTCTCAAATGTCTTTCAAAATAAATCGAACAGTTTGTTGCGTTTTTTGTTCAACAATTACTTCTTTCGCTTCCGTAACACGTTCAATAGTTGCTTGGTCATAATGACGAATAGTTACCAATTCCAACCCTTCCTTATATTCAACATTGTATATTTCTTGAAAGATTCCTAGCAATTTTTGAATATCGATTTTATCTTGATCCAATGCTACTGAAAAGCTCAAAGCTGAATTTTGCATTAAGTTGATTTTCGCATTTACAGAAGCCAAACGGTTGAAAATATCACTTAAGTTTTCTTCAACGATGAATGAAAAATCTTTTGGAGTAATTGATAAATACAACTGATTCATTTTGAAGATGAACGAAGGAATCAAATGATCTTTTTCAGTAGATTCTTGGATAACAGTTCCTTCAGCGTGAGGGTTGATAAACGATTTCACATATAATGGAATCCCTTTATTTTGTAAAGGTTTGATTGTTTTTGGGTGAATAACAGTTGCTCCATAATAGGCTAATTCCATTGCTTCTCTGAAAGATATACTATCTAATTTCACAGTGTTATCGAACCATTTTGGATCTGCATTTAACATTCCTGGTACATCTTTCCAGATTGTCACACTTTCTGCATTGCAACAATAAGCAAAAATTCCGGCTGTATAATCTGAACCTTCACGACCTAAGGTAGTTGTAAAACCTTCAGAAGTATGACCGATAAATCCTTGCGTTATTTGAATATCGAATTCTTTAAAGACAGGTGTAAATTTTGTATTAATTAAATTTTCAGTGATTGTCCAATCAACAGTTCCTTCTCTGTAGTTATTGTTAGTCCTTATCAATTGTCTAGAATCAGCCCAAGTAACCGAATGCCCTTCTTCATGCAAGAATGCTGAGACAATCATCGTAGATATTACCTCTCCTAACGAAACAATTTGATCGTATATATAATCGTAATTATCAGAACGAGGTTGGTCGAATTTTGCGTTTAAATTTTCAAAAAGATTTTCAACTTCAGTATAGATAGCAAAATGCTTTTCTGTGAATAATTCGTTTAAAATTGCTAAATGAAATTGTAGTCTATTATCCACTAAATCTAAAAAGGTTTTTTTGTCATTCGTCCATAGAGCATCGACAATTTTTTCCATTTCATTTGTGGTTTTACCCATAGCTGAAATAATAACAGTTCGTTTTTCTCCACCATAAAGAGAAAGGATATGGGATACATTTTTCACCGCTGCTCCATCTTTTACAGACGCTCCCCCGAATTTAAAAACTTTCATTATTCATTTTTTAGAGTCCGAAATTAATAATAAAAAATTGGATGTAATAACCAGATATTCTTTGTTAATTAAACTAAAATAATATCTGATATTATTAGAAGTAATAGATTTAGCTTAATTTATCAGCTAAAATTCGCATTTCGATTGAGGGTGAAATTTTTTCGTAAAGAATATTGAAAACAGCTTCTACAATTGGTAATTCAACTTGAAACTTTTTATTGATTTCAATTAAGCATTTAGTTGCATAATATCCTTCAGCAATCATTTCCATTTCCAATTGTGCTGTTTTCACGGAATAACCTTTTCCAATCATAAAACCAAAAGTTCGGTTTCTTGAGAATTTAGAATAAGCCGTTACCAATAAATCGCCTAAATAAGCACTTGATTTAACGTCGCGGTGAATAGGACTTACTTCATCGATAAAGTTTTCAATTTCTTGAACTGCGTTAGAAATAAGTACTGATTGAAAGTTATCTCCATATCCTAAACCAGAGCAAATTCCTGAAGCTAGGGCATAGATGTTTTTCAATACAGCTGAAAATTCTGTTCCAAATAAATCGTCTGAAACCGTAGTTTTGATGTATCGACAGGATAATAATTCAGCTAAATGTTCAGCGCTTTTTTCACGTTGACAAGCGATCGTAAGATAAGAAAGTCTTTCAAGCGCAACTTCTTCAGCATGACATGGTCCACAAATGATTCCAATTTTATCGTAAGGTGTACCAAATGTTTTGTGAATGAAACGAGCAGGAATTGCGTTGTATTCAGGAATAATCCCTTTTACAGCTGAAAAAACAACTTTGTCTTTGAATAACTCTTGAGGGAAATCTTTAAATATTTTAACTAAAAAGGCAGATGGAGTTGCGATAATAATAATATCACTACTCCCTATAATTCCTTGTAAATCAGAGCTTACATTGATTTTTTCTAAATCGAATTCAACGGATTGTAAGTAATTCGGATTATGTTTGAATGCATGAATATGCTCAACGGCATCGTCATTTCTCATCCACCAATTCACGACCGGCACGTTATTACACAGGATTTTTACTAGAGCTGTTGCCCAACTACCTCCTCCAATAACCGCTATTTTGTTGCTTTTCTCCATTAATTACCTTGTAAATGTAAAAAAATTATTTGAATTGGTTGTTAATGATGATGATTGGGGGGATTTTATTTTACACTTCGCTTAGAACTAGATTGTGAATTATTAATCCCCTCCAGGGCTTGATATATTTAGTTTTGTTGTTCGATGGGCTTCACCCATCGTTGATGGATTTAACCCCTTCAGGGCTATCGATTTTAAATCAGTCTAAACTTTCAGAAATCAGATCACCATCGTTAATGGATTTAACCTTTTCAAGGTTGAAATTCAGTTTAAAGGATTAATCATTTAATTTATGATTTGCTTTTTTGCCCTGAAGGGACAACATCTATCAACATAGGGTGCAGCCCTATGAAACTAACATAAATCAGTGTCCTTAAGGCCTGAAAGGCTGAAATTTTTCATCAGTTAAATTCTATGAAAGTGCTTAAAATTAAAACGAGAATCAAGTCTAATATCTAACGTCTAAAAATCTAACTTCTAGATCAATCTAGATTACAATTCCCCTAATAATTCTAAGGTTTCTTTGGATGCGACTTGTTCAGCCATTTTTTTGGAACTACCTACACCTCGACCGTAATTTATATCATTCACAATAGTCTGAATTGTATATGTCCAGCTATTTCCATTGTTAATTTCTGAAATTACTGAGAAATCTAATTTGAGCTGTTTTTTTTGACTCCAGATGTACAATTTGGATTTAAAGTCGATTTCTTCTTCAAGAATACGGTTCAAATCAACGAAACTTTTGAAAACATGGTTGTTAATGCATTTTTTAACCGCTTCATAGCCACTATCTAAATAAATGGCACCCATTATTGCTTCAAAAGCATTTCCTTCTAATGTATTAAGATTAATCGTTCGACCTTTTTGATAGCGAATGATTTCTCTTAAACCCATTTCTTCAGCAATGATAGAAAGTGTTTTTCGACTTACTAATTTCGATTTAATTTTCGTTAATTCACCTTCGTCTTCGTTAGGAAAACGATTGTAAACAAATTCAGCCACAACAGCATCTAAAATAGAGTCACCTAAAAACTCTAAACGTTCGTTAGAAGACTCGGATATGCTATTATTGCTCAATGATTTATGAGTAACAGCTTGTACGAAATGAGATAGATTTTTTGGACGGTAACCAAACCGTTTAATGATGAATCGTTTAATTTTTCTTTCACTCTTTGATCTATTGAAAGAAAAGAATGAACTAAACGAAAACAAAATTTATGCTTTAAATTTTTTAACAATCACACTTGTGTTGTGACCTCCAAATCCGAATGTATTCGAAATTGCAATATTCACAACTCTTTCTTGTGCTTTGTTAAAAGTAAAGTTCAACTTGTTATCAATCTCTGGATCATCTGTGAAGTGATTGATTGTTGGAGGAACGATATCATTTTTAACCGCTAAAATACAAGCGATAGCTTCAATAGCTCCAGCGGCACCTAACAAGTGTCCTGTCATCGATTTAGTTGAACTTATGTTCAAGTTATAAGCATGTTCTCCAAATACATGTTGAATAGCTTTTACTTCAGCAACATCTCCTAGTGGAGTAGAAGTACCATGAACATTTACATAATCAACTGCAGAAGGCTCAATATTTGCATCTTCTAATGCTGCAATCATTGTATTTCTAGCACCTAATCCTTCTGGATGTGGAGCAGTCATATGATAAGCATCTCCAGACATACCACCACCGATAACTTCAGCATAAATTGTAGCACCTCTTTTGATTGCATGCTCATATTCTTCAAGAATGATTGCACCAGCACCTTCACCTAAAACAAAACCTTCACGGTCTAAGTCGAATGGGCGAGAAGCAGTTTGTGGATCATCATTTCTTGTTGATAATGCTTTTAATGCATTGAAACCTCCAACTCCCATTTGATTAACAGCAGCTTCAGAACCTCCAGTAACGAAAGCGTCCGCTTTTCCTAAACGAATGTAGTTGTAAGCATCTATAATTGCATTTGTAGCTGATGCACAAGCAGATACAGTAACGTAGTTTGGACCACGTAAACCATATTTAATTGAGATATGTCCAGCTGCAATATCGGCAATCATTTTAGGAATAAAGAATGGATTGATTTTAGGAGTACCATCACCTTCAAAAAAGCCTTTTGCTTCTTCTTGAAATGTTTTTAATCCACCAATTCCTGAACCCCAAATAACACCAATACGGTCTACATTTGGGTTTGATTCCATTAACCCAGAATCAGCCATGGCCTCTGCAGCAGAAACCATGGCGTACTGAGAAAACTGATCTAATTTTCTTGCCTCTTTACGATCGATAAAGTCTTCAACATTGAAGTTCTTAATCTCACAAGCAAATTGGGTTTTGAACAATGAAGCATCAAATTGTTGTATAGTAGCGGCACCGCTTTTACCTTGAACTAAAGATTCCCAATATTCGGCAACCGTATTTCCAATTGGCGTAAGTGCGCCTAAACCTGTAACTACAACTCTTTTTAATTCCATACAGAATAACTTTGCTCAGCGTTCAAATAATAATTTGTTCTTAGTTTTTGTGCTCTTCGATGTAAGAAACAGCATCACCAACAGTTTGGATTTTTTCTGCTTGATCATCTGGAATAGCAATATTGAATTCTTTTTCAAATTCCATAATCAATTCTACTGTGTCAAGAGAATCTGCTCCAAGATCATTTGTGAAACTTGCTTCGTTGTTTACTTCGCTCTCTTCAACTCCTAATTTATCTACTATAATAGATATTACTTTCGTTTTGATTTCAGACATTTCTAATTTTTTTAATGAATTATAAGATACAAAGAAAAAAATTTTGAAGCTAAAAACAAAATTATTCTCCATTTTATTACAAACTAAACTTTTATTTAATTCTTATACTTTTTCCTTAACCTAGGCTATGAGAGGGCTTTAAGTGATATTTTTATTTAAAATTGATTGGCCTATTATTTTCCTAGATTTTGTTAATTATTCAATTTTAAGCTCCTTATTTACAAAAATAGAGGGATACTTTTTAACTTTACGCCATGACAAAAATTAAACTAGCTCTTTTTGCTTCTGGATCAGGAAGTAATGCGATCAATATAATTGATCATTTTTCGAACCACCCTTCTATTGAAATTGGGTTTATATTGTCAAATAAAAAAGAGGCTCCAATTGTTGAAAAGGCTCAGAAAAAAGGGGTTAAAGTATTCGTGTTTTCAAATGATGAGGTAGCGGATGGAAACTTTTTGTCGCAGTTTTGTTTAAATAATGAAATTCACTTTATCGTTTTAGCAGGTTATCTAAGAAAAATTCCTGTTGAATTGTTGCAGAATTATTCAGAAAAGATGATCAATCTTCATCCTGCATTGCTACCTAAATTTGGTGGACAAGGTATGTATGGAAACAATGTTCATAAGGCTGTTGTTGAAGCGAAAGAGACTGAAACAGGAATAACAATTCATTTTGTAAACGAACATTTTGATAAAGGGAGAAAGATTTCTCAATTCTATTGTGCTTTAAATCAAATAGATACAGTTGAAATGGTTAAAGCGAAAGTTCAGAGATTAGAACATGCTTATTTTCCAATTGTAATTGAAAAAACGATTCTAGCTTAAAAAGGATTCAAGAAACCAAGACACAAGATATTATGACATATTGAAAATTAAAGAATCTATAAGTCTTTTTTCTGGCAGTCTTTTAACGAAGCGGACGTTCGACTGAGCTCACGACGAAGTCTAATGTCTTTCAGTCTATTGTCTAAAAAATCTATTTGACTTCAATTCCGTTCGAAAATATTTTCTCTTTTACTACTTTTCCGGCTTCGTTGAAGATGATGAATTTTCCATCTTTTTCACCTTTAGAGTAATTGATTTCTGAACTTACTTTCCCCATTCTATCGTATTGACGCATAGGCCCGTTTAGTTCTCCTTTTTTGTAAGTAGTGAATACGGCTGGCATTTTTCCTCCAGGATAATAATCAATCCATTCTCCGTCTTTGTCTCCGTTTTTATACTGTCCTTCTTCTACTTTTTTGAAGTCTTTGTTTGAATAAGAAACGTAATGCCCGTGTTTGATACTTTCTTTCACGGTGTGACCTTTCATATAACCGTAGTCCATTTTTGTTTTAACATCCATTACTTTGTATGATGTTTCGTCTTTTGGAAGTCCGTTTTCAAAGTATTCAATCCATTTTCCTGATTTGAAATTTTTCGAGTAATGTCCTGCAATTGTTAAATGTCCAGTTGGATTGTAAGAAAACCATTTGCCGTGTAATTCTCCATGTTTAAAGGTAGCTGAATTTTTGATTTTACTATTGTCCCAATAGTTGATCCATTCGCCTTCTTCTTTGCCTTTGGCATACACACCATCCATTAACAGCGTTCCATTTTCATACCATGTTTGCCATCTTCCTTCTTTTAAATCATTTAAGAAATCTCCTTTTTTGAAAGTTGAGCCGTCTTTGTATAAATAATGCCAATTCCCTGATTTTAAACCTGCTGCGTAATGAGCTGTATATGACTTTTCACCAGTAGCGAACCAATAAATCCATTCTCCATCTTGTAAGTCTTTCACAAAACTACCTTGCATATCAGGTGTTCCTGTATTGGTAAACCATTTCCAAAAACCGTCTTTTTTACCATTTAGGTAATTACCTGTTACGTTTAATTGTCCTTTGTCGTAATAGTAATTATAGGCACCGTTTAAGACGCCATCCTTGTAGGTACTTGTCTTTTCTAAATCACCTGTGTAATAGAAAAATTTCCATTCACCGTCTTTTTCACCGTCTTTAAAAGAACCAGTTAAAAGGTTGTAACCGTAAATACTTTTTTCTTCGAATAGTCCGTTTGGTAAACCATTTTTATAGTTATACCATTCTTTTACCGTTCCTGTCGTATGGAAAATAGTTAATTCACCATTTCCATCGATAATTGTTTGTGTGTGTTTTGGATCTGGCAGCCAGAAAGCTCTTATATACGTTACGCTGTCTAATTCTTCCTCTAATGAACGCTCTCTTCCGTCTAAATAATAGTTTTTCCAAATGCCTTTTGGTCGACCCATTTCAAACATTCCTTCTCTTGATAAAAGTCCAGTTTCATTCCACTCACGAAAAACACTGTCTTGGCGATCCATTTTGAAATAACCTTCTTGTTTTAGCTTACCATTTGGATAATACAAAACAACTTTACCATCCAAGCGTTCTCTGAAATAGTTGCGTTCTTCTTGTAAAACTCCTAATTTATCGTAGTATGCCCATTTACCATGTTTTTCTTTGCTATCGCCTCTTCCATCTAAATAATAACATCCAGCAGATTGAACTTTGGTTTTGTTGAAATCCCAATAGATGATATCTTTTTTAGATAAATTTTCAGTTTTGATTTCTCTTTGCGCAGAAAGGATAAAAGGGAAAATTACGATAATGACTTTCAAATAATTTAACATACTTTCAACTTTTTTGTATAATGGTTTTGCTTCTAAAAGTTACATACTTCCTAAAATTCCATTGATTAAAAGGAAAACCCCAAATCCTAGGAAAACGATACCAATGAAATGATTCAGCGATTTCAAAAACTTATCCGTCACCAATGGACGTAATTTTTTTGCTCCAAAAATCTTTAACAGATCTAAACAGAAAAAAGTAATCATAATGATGGTAATGAAAAACAATACCGGCGCTGATTCCCCATTAGACATTTTAGTATTTTTTGAAGCCAATGTCATCACACTGAACCAATAAAAGATAACCATTGGATTAGCGAAATTCAAGAAAAACCCTTTTAAAAACAATAAAAGATAATCTTTTTGATTGTGAATCACATTTCCATCATCGTCCGTTTTTGGATGTTTTATTTTTTTGAAAAAAGTTAAAATACCATAGATTATAAAAAGACTACCTCCTAAAATTTTGGCAAATTCGGTATTCTTTCCTTCAGTTAGATTTTGAACTTCATAATAAAATATATAAGCAATTAAAATGTAAATGAAATCACTTAATAAAACCCCAATATCAAAGCAAATAGCAGCTCTAGCTCCTTTACGGATGCTTGTTTCAAGTAGAATGAAGAACACAGGTCCTACCATAATACTCAATAAGAAGCCAGTAACTATTCCTTTTAAAATTAAATCAAACAAAACGTAAAGATTGGTTCATTTACAAAAATAGCAATTTTGATGGAATAAAAAAGGGTTATTGATGTTTGTTGGTTGGTTGTAGAGACGTGATTAAATCACGTCTCTACAAACCACCACCACCAACCAAAACAATAAATGAATGTAAATTAATTTTTATTTATCCCCTATCATCACTGGTATTTTACCATCCGTTAGAATTACTTTTGCATTCGGAGAACTGGATAAACCTCGCATCATTTCGATGTAATTGTATTTTAATAATGACTCTGATAATGAACTATTTATAATCAATTGCGCTTTTTTGATACCTTCTGCTTCAATAGTTAAACGCTCAGCTTCTTTCACTGCTTTTTGAATAACGAATTCCATTTGTAAAGCGGCTTGTTCTGCACTTGCTTTAGATTGAATCGCCAATGTCGGCTGTTAATTCATCTACCATTACTTTTTCTACCAATTTACGGTCAACAGCGTATAATTCTTTCGCATCATAACGAGCACTTACTTGACGAGCTGTTGCGATGAAATTACTTTCTACGATTACCCTTTGGTAGTTCGATCCGTAGTTGATGTAAATGTCTCTAGCAGATTCAGGTTTTACGTGATATAACAAGATAATTTCTGTTTTTACATTTAAACCTTCTTTGGTAGGTAATTCTAATTCTTGGTATAATTCAACTGTACGAACATTGATTTTTACAATTTTTGTGACAAATGGGTTAAATAATTTTGGTCCTGCGGCGATGACACCCGGTTTTAATTTACCAATTGTTTGCTTCATTCCAATTTGACCTGGACGGATTACTGTACAAGAAGCCATCGTTCCAATAGCCATTAAAGCAACGATTCCTTTTACTACTTTTCTTGAGTTCATATTCTTCTAATTTTGATTTGAACCAAATGTAGAAAATTAGAAAAGGGGTGGGTGTTAAATTTTAGTTATAAGCTAAAAGGTGATTAAAAAAAATGCTGGCTTTCCAATAAAGTAAAGCCAGCAAAAAAAGTATGTTTCTATCTTACTTCTGTTTCACAGCAATTTGATATACTGTTTCGCAGAAATAGGGTGTAACATCATCTAAATAATAGATGATGTTACATTTATGAAATCGCAATTTTATCGTATCCTCAATCAAAGCATTATAATCTGGAGATGTTTGACTTAATATGCGCCATCTTTTATTGTTTTTATCAACAAGAGGTAGATAATCACCGATATAAAAATAATTTTCAGATTGTCCAACCGATGGTTGACCATTTGCTATTGTATTATCTGCTGTAATATTAAAATTTCCATCAAAATTTTCAAAATGCAACGAATCGGTAGTTTTACCTAAACTGTCTTTTCCTTTAAGATGGGTAATTTCCATTTCATACAAAAAGTTGTTCAAAGTATCATACACTTTGTATTTACCTGGTATCACCTCCCATTTGGATGGTTTTGGGGTATCAACAGTTGTTGGTGTGGGTACTTTTTCTTTTTTACAATTAAGCAGTAAGAGCGAAATTGTAAGTAGTAGAAATGAATGGAAAATATGTTTTTTTATCATAATTTTACTATTTTTTTAGATGTTAATTTTCCATCAACATATATATTAAAAAAGTAAATGCCGGTTTTTAGAAAACTTATATTTAAATCTTGGTTTTCTAATTTAAATAGATTTTTTACAATTATACCTTTTTCATCATAAATTTGAATAAAAATATCTTTATTCTTATCTATGCCATTAATTTGAACAAAATCATTTGCCGGATTTGGATTAATTTTAATTTGATTATCTAAATTTTCAATATTATTAGTAGATAAAGTAGAGTTTGAGACTATGTTTTCAGTTCTTTTATCTAAATCTTGACTTATGACATTGTTATTTTGTTCACTTTGAGAAGTTAAAGCAGCGTAGTGTCTAATATCAAAGAAATTAATAATTGTTTTTGTAGCTCCGTTACATCCATATAAAATAAGTTTATAATAATAAGTTCCGTCATTAGATTCTACTATTTTACCAAAAATATTTTTTGTCATTCCATCCCACGATATGCTCGATTGAACAATCGGATTTTCTTGTGATGGCGATTTTAATTGACAACAACTAGAACTACTTAAATCAGCATTTAATTTTGAAGAATAATATACAACTCCTGTCCTGTCCATAATATCAAAGGAATATCCTAATGCATTGAATGCACAAAATGCATTTTTAGTATCCATTACTTGAATACACCTATTTGCAGGATTTGGATCATTATACATTAACAAATTTGGTTGATTGTCATCTAAAGTAAAACCTGACCAATTTGTACAACAAGCTTCACAATTAGTAACATTTGTTAATGGGTCAATTTGTGCTGTAAATCCTGGACCGGCTTCAAAATTTGGACCTAATTGTATATTTTGACCTGCTTGAAAAACTACTTCATTACTACCTGTATTAACCGTTTGATTAATACCCGCTTGAATGAATTTACTTGCTTTTGTTTTGGTTGGTAAAGGATTGTTTTGTGGTGTACGACTTTCATAATCTATAGATAAAGGGCTATAATCGCACGTTACATAAATGGTAAACGTATAATTGTTTTCTTTTGCTAAACAAGCATTATCATCTTTTACTTTAACATTAAAATTATAAACACCAGGATTTACATTTGGCCCTGTTTTGCCTAAATCCCAGTTAAACTGCATTTTTCCATTATTTTTATTAGGATCAATGTAAGTGTATGAAGATGAGGGTAATGTAGATGGGTCAAATGTAAAAGTAACTTTTTCATTAGCATTATCATTCGATAAATAAGAATAAAAATCAATAAACCATTTTGATTTTGCATATTCTGAAAAAACGCCAGTACTGTTAATCCCATCCATAGTTGGCGCAGTGTTGTTTCCACTGTGCACAACAAAATTAATTGATTCAGTATGCTTACAACCTAATGAAGAAGTTGCTGTTACGCTATATTGAGAAGCTGTAATAGGTGGAGCAACAGTTATACTTTTTAAACCAACACCGCTTTTATTTGTACTCCATAAATAAGTCCAACTATTATCTCCTGTTGCGTTAAGATTAAGGGCGTTTAAAGAACAAATTGGCAACGTATTATTTAAAAATTTCACATCTAATTTTTGATAAAAAAAATTAATTGATTTAGTATTAGAACAAACATTATAAGTGGTTAAATACGCTTTATAACAACTACCTTCGATAGGTGTTATTCCAACTCCAGCAAGGGCTTGTGAAGCATTAAATGTACTTGCTTGTCCTGATTGTTTTGCGCCTTGAACTTTCAGTGTTTCAACCCCTGCAACTACTTCATATATATCCCATTTATATTCAGTTTCGTTTACACTTGATGTACCGTCAATAATAACATTACTACCAGTGCAAACAGTTGAATTTGGTATTGTTAAATTTGATACTGCAAATGGGCCATTGTTTACTTCAACACTAACGTCGTCAACTGAAAAAAGATAGGGATTACCATCTCCAACAACAAAATTACCGATTGTAATATAGTGAATACCCGACGTAGTTGGCGTAAAACAAGTTGTAGCTTGAATATAGGTTGTAGAGGTGGGTAAACAAGTTAATTGAGGAGTAATTTGAAAAGGATTTAATTTATTTACAAAAGGATCATTGTTTGAAATATATAAGCCTACCTGTTTGTTAATTGATGATGAACTATAATAATCTTTACGCACCCAAAACGAAATTGTATATATTTTTCCTACTGTTAAAGATAAAGTGCTTCCATAAAAATATTCTTCTGAGCCTTTTTGATACATTCCAAATCTTGCATTTTTAACACCACTGTGAGGATTAGCTGTAACGATGGTGTTATTATTACCCCAATCACATGAGCCTAAAAGATTATACCAATTTGCTGCATATTCTAAAGAACCATCATACGGACTTTGAGGCGTAACTGGATTTGCAGTTTCAAAACTTGGGTTATTTACTAAATTTTGCGTAAATCCATTATATGTAATAAACGCAATTGCTATTAATGTGAAAATTAATTTCATACTATTATTATTAGAATTATTAAAAAAATGAAATTGATGTTTTTACTTCTTCTCAGCTTTCAATTGTTCCAATTCTTCTTTTAACTGTATCACATACAACGTTAATTCTTCTACTTTTCTTAAAAGTAAATCATCCATTTCACCAATGCTATAACCGTTATCTTTAAATTCTTGTGCAGAAGGAATTTCTGGTAAATGTTTGTTTAGTTCAATATAACTTTTCACTTCATTTAAAGGCATCAAAGGGTATTTTTTCTCAAAAACATGATCAGAATTTGGCACATCTAAAATCACTTTTACTTTTTCACATAAGATACCACCATTTACCATTAATTTATTTCCTTGGGTGTTAGCAACAGTATTATCATATTTTTCCCAAACTCCGATAGTAACTGTTCCATCACTTTGGATACCTAATGTTGCTCCTCCATTTGTAAGACCTTTAACTTTTCGAAAATATAAATTCCCATTTATATCACAATATGTATTTTTTGAAGATTTAGCTGAACTAATTGAATATGAACCTTCAGTTGTAGAGTAAGGATCACCAAATCTTAAAATATTATTAGAAGGGATAATAACTTTTCCAGTATTGTCTAAAGTCATTATCGGAAAACCAGTAATTCCACCTTTGTTCCAAAAATACGTTTTAGCAGCATTACCTCTATAATTGAAATACAAATCATTCGCATTTGTCCATACTTCATTTCCTTGACCAACAGATAAATGGTTACCAATTGTTGTTATACCAGTAGGAAGAGGCGCAGTATTGGTTGTTTGAGTTTTTCCTTCTTGAAAAAATGTGGTCACTAAAAAGGTAGATAAAAATAGTTTGTTCATTTTAATGTAGTTATTTAATTGAATAAATTTTTTGGGGCAAATCTATGAATTTATTTTTGATTAAAAATTAAAAATTAAAAATTAAAAATCTGATTTTCAAGTAAATAAAAATATTTGAATCAATAAATTCAAATTATAAACTTAAAATATTACTTCTTTTTAAGCTCCAAAGATCTCAAATAACTTCAATTGATTATTTTTGAGCTCTTTTAAATGAATAGAATTCAACAGATCATATCAAAAAATTGTAATTACTTGATGATTACCATAGTTTTACTTTGGGTATTTCGAGGGTATGAGTATATTACGATTGAATTTGTGGGAGAAACTTCTCCAAAAATGAGTTATTTTAATTCAGGATTGTTGTTTGATATTTTTTCATGTTTTTCTTTATTTGGATTTTCAATATTATTTCAATTTTCACTTTCTTTTCTATCGATCAAAAAGCAAATTGTATTTCCATTTTTGAGTGTATTGTTTGTAGTTTTAACTGCTGGATTAATCTATTATTTTAAAATTTCAAAATCACCCCTCGATGAAACCATTTACAGCTTTACTTGGGAAGAAATTAAAATTATTTCAAGTGGCGCTAAAGAAAACACGAATACAATTATTGTTTTGATAATCATATTATTATCTATCTACTTTATAGCCTCTTATTTCCTAAAAAGAATCATTTTTAGAAAAACAGTAGTTTTAATTATAGGTTTAGTTGCTCTTTTTTCTTTCATTTTTTCTCCTTTTGTTTTTTACCCTTCTGAAAAACGAACTAAAGAAGTATTTGTGAACAATCGATTGGTCTATTTTTTAGGCAGAAGTATACACCATTTTTCAGAAAAAGGAGATAATATGTTGTTTGTAAATGATTTAAAAAAGGAAGATTTTGCATTATTAACAAACGATATTTTTCCAAGAGAAAAGATGAATGATGATTATCCTTTACTTCATATTCAGAACCAATCTTCTTCTTTGGCTCCAAAATTGAATAAAACAAAAATAGGTAATCCAAATATTGTGTTTATCATCGTGGAAGGTTTATGTAGTGATTTCATTGGTAAATATGCTAAATCTACTGGTAATTGCATGCCTTTCTTAGATAGTTTGTCTAAGAAGAGTTTGTACTTTCCTAATTTTCTAACTACTTGTCAAAGAACGTTTAATGTATTACCTGCTAGTTTAAGTTCAGTGCCTAATTCTACAGATGGAATGTTTACGACTAACAATGCATTTACACCTCAAATATCATTACCACTTTTACTTAATTCTACTCATTTTACTCGCTTTTACTGTGGAGTTGACTTATCATATGGAAATATGAATGGGTATATGGGAAATTTAAATACACGTTATTTAGTTGAAAATTGGTCATCTAAATACAAAATACCTTTTACAGAAAAGTTCAATTTTTGGGGCTATCCAGATGATTATTTATTTCAAAAATCTTGGGATGATTATGAAAAACAAGGTCTGAACAAAAAACCTCGATTTGATGTGTTTTTAACGATTTCTACTCATGAACCTTATGTTTTTCCGAAAGAAAATGAATATGTAGAAAAGGTTCAAAAAAGTATAAAAAATTTACGACTTTCTTCTTCTGTTAAACGACAACTTTTTAAAGATCCACTTTTTATGGCTTCGTATAGTTATACGGATGAAGCACTTAAAACTTATTTCAAAAAAGCACAAAAATCTCCCGAATTTGAAAACACGATTTTTGTAATTTATGGTGATCATGGTTCTCCCAATTATTCTAGAACACCTATTTCACGATTTAATACTCCTTTAGTTATTTATTCTCCTCTATTGAAAAAATCAGAAAAAATAGAAGCAGTTAATTCTCAATTGGATTTGGCTCCAACTTTTCTAAATTATTTAAAGCAAGAATATCATTTTAAGTTCCCTAAAGAGTCCACTTTTATTGGAAATGAATTAGATATGAATCCTAAATTCTCTTGTAATAGAACAATGGCATTGCTTAGTTTAAATGGTAAAAATGAATCGTTTCTTCATAAAAAGTATGTTTTTCTTCACGATCAATTATATAAATTACAGCCAGGATTTAAATTAATACCTGTCCATTCTTTGGCAAAAACGAATTTTTACAAAAATCAATTAAAGTATTACGACATCTTTTCTAAATATTGCTTTAATAATCGGATAGTACCTGAAAATTTATATAGTGATTTAATAAAGACCAATGCTATAATAAAAAACCGTTATTATGCTGGAGAATTTAAGTATTGGAAACATATATATCAGAAAAAGAAAATAGTAGAAAAAGAGAAATATATATTTTTTGGAAAAGCAAGTTCAATGGATACTAATGTTAGACGTTTTCGTTTGATTTGTGAGGTTGATTATTTCTTAAAGACGAAACAAGATTTTGGGACTATTCCTAAGATTGTGGCTTGTTTGGAAAATTTGAAACAACCACAAAATGAAACGATATTTTGGCAAGTAGCGGAACCAGTTTTAATAAATGATTTTAAACCAAATGCTTATAACAAAGTGGTTTATTATTTAGATGTAAACATTCCTGCAGATAAACAAATTTCAAAGAGTAATAAATTGGACTATTATATTTTTAATGAAAATTTATTCAAGTTAAAATTCAACAAAGTAAAAGCAGTTTTTTATACCGTTAGTAAGAAGGTAAATTAAAGATTAATTCGTTTAATCCTAAAAATACCTCTCCACCTTACAAACCACCACCACATCCGGTTTAATAAGATCTACAATTTTTTGATTATAGTCTGATTTATAGTAATACGAATGTTGAAAATGGAGCGAGAAATAATACATCATGGCATCCATATATGAATCTCGAAAGAAGAGGACTTTTAATTTTGAAGCTGCATTTTTATTGTATTTACCATACGAATCTTTGAATGTTGGATCTTCTTTTATATTCGGTTTCGATTTTAAAGTAAGTACAGGTGTATATTCGAAATACTCGTTTTGATCGCAGATACCAAGAAAATTATACAAATCGCCACCTATTATTTTTTTCTGTTTGATAGTGAATTGAGAAAGTGAATAGGGAGTTAACTTGAAAATGGCTTTTGTTTCATTTAAAAATTTATTGTATGCATAATATCCACCTAAATTATTCCAGTGTGTATCGTGTTTTAAGCACAATCTATTA
>CAMDMY010000059.1 GCA_945902775.1 Chryseobacterium gleum
CAAAGGAATTGGCTGATTTATTGAGAAAATCACTTTAAAATTTAACTTCCTAGAACATTTATTAACTGCTCTAGGAAATTATAAAATCTAGTTAAACACTTGCTTTTGGATTTGAAAATAATCGAACATCTTCACCAGTAATTTTTACATCACACAAAATCACTAAACGTTCAATAATATTTCTTAATTCTCGAATATTTCCTGTCCAATCTGTTTTTTGAAGTTCTAATAAAGCTTCTTCATTTAATTCTTTTCTTGGAATACCGTGTTCAGTACAAACCATCGTTAAAAAATGTTCAGATAAAACTGGAATATCATCTCTTCTTTCATTTAAAGACGGAACGTGAATCAAAATAACCGCTAAACGGTGATACAAATCTTCTCTGAAACGACCTTCTTCAATTTCTTTTCTCAAATCTTTATTTGTAGCGGCAACAATTCTACAATCTACTTTAATATCTTTCTCTCCCCCTACTCGTTGGATTACATTTTCTTGAAGCGCTCTCAAAACTTTCGCTTGAGCCGCCAAACTCATATCTCCAATTTCATCTAAAAACAAAGTTCCACCAGTTGCTAACTCAAATTTCCCTTTTTTATCCTTAACAGCAGAAGTAAAAGCACCTCTTTCATGACCAAACAATTCACTTTCAATTAATTCAGCAGGAATAGCAGCACAATTCACTTCAATAAACTGCATTTTACGTCTATTTGAGTTATCATGTAAAGATCTAGCAACTAATTCTTTACCAGTACCATTTCCACCTGTAATTAACACGCGCGCATCAGAGGGAGCTACTTTCTCAATCATTTCTTTGATCTTTAAAATCCCTGAAGTTTCACCAATGATAGAGCTTCCTTTAAATTTTTTGACTGTCGTTTTTAATTGAATTGTTTGCTCTACTAAAACCGTTCTGTCTTTTGCATTACGAATAGTAACTAAAATACGATTCAAATCCAATGGTTTCTCTATGAAATCAAAGGCACCTTTTTTAATTGCTTGAACTGCTGTTTCCACATTTCCGTGTCCGCTTATCATAATAACAGGAGTATCAATTTTAGCTTTTAACAATTCATCTAACACTTCCATTCCATCCATTAGAGGCATTTTAATATCACAAAAAATCATATCAAAACTAGTTGAACTCGCTTTTTCAAATCCTTCTTTTCCATTTTCAGCCTCAACAACTTCAAACTCTTCGAATTCTAAAATCTCACGCAACGCTCTCCTGATTGCTCTTTCATCATCTATAATTAATATCTTGCTCATACATTTATGTTTTTAACCACAGTGGACTCGGAGTTTTTCACGGTGTGTCAAAGAGTTTTATTTTCTTTGTTAATAGTTTAGATTGCTCAAAACTTGTGCCATTATTTTTTTTTAAAACCACAGTGGTTAAATATTCCCGAAACATTCAATCCCATTAAATAATTATTCATTATCTTCGCGCCACAACAAATATTGAATAAAATGAATTACGACATTATAGTTTTAGGAAGTGGACCTGGTGGTTACGTTACTGCAATTCGCGCTTCTCAATTAGGATTAAAAACAGCTATCGTTGAAAGAGAATCTTTGGGTGGTATTTGTTTGAATTGGGGATGTATTCCTACTAAAGCATTATTGAAAAGTGCTAACGTATTTGAATATTTAACACATGCTAA
Source organism: Chryseobacterium gleum (assembly GCA_945902775.1). GTDB lineage: Bacteria > Bacteroidota > Bacteroidia > Flavobacteriales_D > Crocinitomicaceae > CAIUKX01. Next base: position 1,663 of record CAMDMY010000059.1, read on the forward strand.
TGATTACGGTATTAACGTAAAAGAAGCATCTGTTGATTTCAACGCTATGATAGAAAGAAGTCGTGGAGTTGCAAACGGAATGAGCGGTGGTATTCAATTTTTGTTAAAGAAAAATAAAATTGATGTTATTAAAGGATCTGGAGTTGTTAAAGCTGGTAAAAAAGTAGTTGTAACAGGAGAAGATGGAAAAGTAACTGAATATACAGCTGATAAAGGTTTAATCATTGCAACTGGAGCGCGCTCTCGTCAATTACCAAACTTACCACAAGATGGTGAGAAAATTATAGGATATAGAGAGGCAATGACCTTAAAATCACAACCTAAAAAATTAGTAGTTGTTGGTTCTGGAGCTATTGGTGTTGAATTTGCATATTTCTACAATGCTATTGGAACAGAAGTTACTATAGTTGAATATTTACCAAATATTGTTCCAGTTGAAGACGAAGAAGTTTCTAAACAAATGGAAAAATCGCTTAAAAAAGCTGGTATTTCTATTTTAACTAATGCGAATGTTGAATCAGTTGATACTTCTGGAAAAGGTTGTGTTGTAACTATTAAAACCGCTAAAGGAGAAGAAAAAATCGAATGTGACGTTGTTCTTTCTGCAGTTGGTGTTGTTTCAAACATTGAAAACATTGGCTTAGAAGAGGTTGGTATCGTAACTGACAAAGGTCGTGTTTTAGTTAATGATTTCTATCAAACAAATATCCCAGGTTATTATGCAATTGGTGATATAGTTCCTGGTCCTGCATTAGCGCATGTTGCATCTGCTGAAGGAATTATTTGTGTAGAAAAAATTGCTGGTCACACTCCAGAACCATTAGATTATGGTAATATCCCAGGATGTACTTATGCATCTCCTGAAATTGCTTCTGTTGGTATGACAGAAAAACAAGCAAAAGAAGCTGGTTTAGATATTAAAATTGGTAAATTCCCATTCTCTGCTTCAGGTAAGGCAAGTGCTGCTGGAGCAAAAGACGGATTTGTTAAATTAATTTTTGACGCTAAATACGGTGAAATTTTGGGCGCACATATGATTGGTGCAAACGTTACTGAAATGATTGCTGAAATCGTTTCTATCCGTAAATTAGAGACTACAGGTCATGATATAATTAAAACCGTTCATCCTCACCCTACAATGTCAGAAGCAATTATGGAAGCTGCTGCCGCTGCATATGGTGAAGTGATTCACTTATAAAGATTATTAAAAAATGACTCACTTTTCGTTGATTGAAAAAATTTAATTTACCAATGTAAACTGCGGAATTAAATTTTTAAATCGCCTTAATTTAGACATTTTTAAAACAATCTTAATTAAACTTATCAGCGGATTCTATTTTAGAGTCCGCTTTTTTTTATGTCTTTAAATAATTGAATTTTATATTATTTACTTAATTTTAGATTCGCTTAAAATATAACTATACCTGAACAGTATTGTCATCTCAATCAAATTGAAGATATTAAAGGTTAATTCAAAATACCAAAAAACAATTATTACTATGAAAAATTCATTTTTATCAATTTTACTTTTCCTATCATTATCAACACTCTGCTATTCTCAAGAATTAACAGTAGAGAAAATTTGGAAAAACAGAGAATTTTCTGAAGCATATGTTGACGGATTCAAATCAATGAATGATGGAGAACACTTCACTAAAATTTCTGAAAATGAAGGTAAGTCAATAATTTCTATACATTCATTTTCTGATTATAACGGAAAAGGAGATGAAATACTTTCTCTATCCTCATTAAAATTGAATAACAAAACGATTGAAATTGATGATTATGAATTTAATCAAGATGAAACTAAATTACTATTCTCTTCCGAAAGAAAACCAATCTACAGAAGAAGTTATTCAGCAGTTTTTTATTTGTATGATTTAAAAACAAAATCGTTGCAATCACTTGATGATAAGCATTCTCCACAAACTTTAGCAGAATATTCTCCAGATGGAAACAAAGTGTCTTACATTTATAACAATAACCTTTTTGTTAAACATTTGTCCTCAGGAGTTATTGAACAAATTACTTATGATGGAGAAAAAAACTCAATTATCAACGGTACAACTGATTGGGTTTATGAAGAAGAATTTTCAATTACGAAGGGATATAACTGGTCACACGATAGTAAGCATATTGCTTTTTTAAAATTTGATGAAGGCAAAGTTCAAGAATTTACCATGGCTTATTACAAAGATCTTTACCCTACCCAATACACTTTTAAATATCCTAAAGCTGGAGAAGATAATTCAAAAGTAACATGTCATATTTATTCAATAGACACAAAAGAATCTAAACAATTATCAATAGGTGAATACGAATATATTCCTCGTCTTAACTGGTCGAACTCTGAAAACAAATTAATTCTTCAAACGTTAAATAGACATCAAAATCAATTAAGATACCACTTAATCGATTTAAAAGAAAATACATATACATCTAAAATATTTTTTGAAGAAAATGCTTCGACCTATGTTGAAATAGATGATAATTTATTAATCTTGAGTGATGGTAAAACAATATTGAGAACTAGTGAAGCAGATGGATACAACCACATTTATCAATTAGGATTTGATGGTAAAACGACTCAAATTACAAAAGGAAATTGGGATGTAGTTGAATTCTTAGGAATCAATGAAAAAACCAAAACATTATTTTACACTTCGGTTGAAAGCGGAACAATTAATAAAGGAATTTATAAAATTAATCTGAATGGTAAATCTAAAAAATTAATTAGTACTGATGAAGGAACAAATGATGCTGAATTCTCTAATGGAATGCATTATTTTATTAAAACCTACTCGAACGCTAATACACCTAATATCATTACATTATGCAATGAAAACGGAAAAGAATTAAACATTTTGGAAAACAATCAAGCTTTAGCAACTAAATTAAAATTTTACAAAGTTTCACCTAAAAAATTCATTCAGATTAAAGGGGTAGAAAAAGATTTAAATGCTTGGATTATTTATCCTCCACTATTCGATTCAACAAAGTCATACCCTGTATTTTTAACTATTTATGGCGGTCCTGGACATAACACCGTATTAAATTCATTTGATGGTAACGATTATATTTATCACCAACTTTTAGCTCAAAAAGGGTATATCATTGTCTCAGTTGACCCTAGAGGAACGATGTATAGAGGAGCAGAATTTAAAAAATCAACATATTTACAACTAGGGAAATTAGAAACAGAAGATATTATCGCTGTAGGAAAAGAACTAGGAAAACTAAAATACGTCGACTCAAAAAGAATTGGCATTCAAGGATGGAGTTTTGGAGGATTTATGACTTCATTAGCAATGACAAAAGGAGCGGATGTATTCAAAACTGGAATTGCAGTTGCTCCCGTTACTAACTGGAAATATTATGACAATATTTACACTGAAAGATTCATGAGAACACCTGCAGAAAACCCAACTGGCTATGAAAGCAATTCCCCTATAAATTTTGTTAATCAACTAAAGGGTAATTTTCTTTTAATTCATGGTTCAGGAGATGATAATGTTCATTATCAAAACTCAATGGAAATGATTAATTCTTTAGTAAAAGAAAACAAACAATTTGACATGTTTATCTATCCAAATAAAAACCATAGTATTTATGGGGGAAACACTCGTAATCATCTATTTAACTTGATGTTAAATTTTACTTTAGAAAAACTGTAAATACTTTTATATTGTTATTCTAAAAACTAAAATTAAAGAATTATAAAAAAAATAAAAATATTTAATAATACGTTTTGATTGTAGAATTTCTTTATATAATTTAGACGACGTAATAAATTAGAATATCAAATAAAGATAAATATAATGGGAGAAATCGCAAAATTAGAATTAAACGGTCAAATCTATGAATTTCCAGTTATTGAAGGTACTGAAAATGAAAAAGCAATTGACATTAGCTCATTAAGAGGTAAAACAGGATATATTACAATCGATCCAGGTTTCAAAAACACTGGTAGCTGTGAAAGTTCAATTACATTTTTAGATGGAGAAATTGGTATCTTACGTTATAGAGGTTATTCTATCGAAGAATTAGCTGAAAAAGCTAGTTTTTTAGAAGTTGCTTATTTATTAATTTACGGTTCTTTACCTACTCAAACTGAATTAGAATTATTTATCAATAGTGTTACTAAACACACATTGATTCATGAGGACATGAGACAATTCTTTGAAGCATATCCTGCAAAAGCTCACCCAATGGGCGTTTTAGCATCTATGGTAGGTTCTCTTTCTACATTCTACCCAGAATCTTTAGACCCAAACAGAAGCGCTGAAGCAAAAGATTTAACAATTCATAGATTATTAGGTAAATTACCCACTTTAGCTGCTTGGTCTCATAAAAACGCAATGCGCCATCCTTTTATGTACCCTAAAAATTCTTTAGACTATTGCTCAAATTTCATGCATATGATGTTTGCAATGCCTACAGAAGAGTATGTTATTGACCCTGTTATTTCATCTGCTTTAAATAAATTATTAATTCTTCATGCTGACCACGAACAAAACTGTTCTACAGCTACAGTAAGAGTTGTTGGTTCATCTCAAGCAAATTTATATTCTACAATTTCTGCTGGTATTTCAGCTTTATGGGGACCTCTTCACGGTGGCGCTAACCAAGAAGTTTTGGAAATGTTAGAAGAAATTCAAAATGATGGTGGTGATGTTGATAAATGGGTATTAAAAGCGAAAGATAAAAATGATCCTTTCCGTTTAATGGGATTCGGACATAGAGTTTATAAAAACTTTGATCCTCGTGCTAAAATAATCAAAAAAGCATGTGATGATATTTTAGAAAAATTAAAAGTAAACGATCCTTTATTAGCTATTGCTAAAAAATTAGAGCAAGTTGCTTTAGAAGATGAGTATTTCAAATCAAGAAACTTATATCCAAACGTAGATTTCTATTCAGGAATCATATATAGAGCTTTAAATATTCCAACTGAAATGTTTACCGTAATGTTTGCTATTGGAAGATTACCAGGATGGATTTCTCAGTGGAAAGAAATGACTGAAGGTGGTGAACCGATTGGTCGCCCAAGACAAATCTATACAGGAGCTGTTGAAAGAAAATATGTTGATATTGATAAAAGATAATTTCTTAGAAGTTAGATTTTTAGACAATAAAAATTAGACATAAAAAAAGCGATTCAAAATGAATCGCTTTTTTTATGTCTAATTTTTCAATCTTTATATCAAAAAAATATTGTTTGATGTTATACTTTATTGAAACTAATTATTTAAAAATATGATCGAGACTTAAAATCTATAATCTGTTTAAACTTAAAATAAATAATCTTTGAAGACGTAATAAATAATCTTTGGAGACGTAATAAATTACGTCTCTACGAGAATAAATGCAAATGCATTTATTCTTCTTCGTCTTCAATTATTGATTCAATAGCGTCATAATTATTGTTTTTTGCTTTTTTAGAACCTTCGTAAATTGAAAACTTTCTAAAACTACATTCTAAATCGCCATTGTACATTTTAATTCTTCTTTCGGGACGTAAACCAATAGATTTGAACCCTTCTTCACTTGCAGAAATAACCCAACAAGTATATCCTTTCATTTCAGCTTTCATCCAATCACCAAGTGCCGTGTACATTTCTTCAATGTTATCGCCCATTCTTTCTCCGTAAGGTGGATTTGTAACCATAACCCCTGTATCTTCAGGTCGTTTAACCTCATCGAAAGATTTAATTTCTGTTTCAATAAATCTACCAACAGCAATTCCTTTTAAATTTCTTCTTGTTTTCATGACCATATCAGGGTCAATATCAGAACCAACGATTTTACATGGTAAAGAGTGACAACGTTTATTCGCTGCTTCATAAATCTCTTCCCATAATTTCGCGTCATAATTAGCGAAATTCTTAAATGCATAATGCTGACGTTCAATTGAAGAAGGAATACCTGCCGCCAACATAGCTGCTTCAATTAAAATTGTACCTGAACCACAAAATGGATCTACAAAAGCTGATTTTCTATCCCAACCTGACATACGAACCAATGATGCTGCGACAACCTCATTTAAAGGAGCTTCTCCTGTTGATTGACGATAACCTCTTTGAAACAATGGTACACCACTTGAATTTAAAGATATAGTAACATTTTGATCATTGATATACACATCAAAAAGTACTTGTGGAACTTTAACATGAACATCTGGACGAATTCCTAATTTATTTCTAAAAGTATCTACAATAGCATCTTTAACTAATAAAAATGGAAATTGAGAATGATTAAAAAAATCTGAAAAAATAGCACCTTTAACAGCAAATGTTTTATTAATATCAAAAAATTGAGTCCAATCAATTTTCATACATTTTTTGTATAAATCATCTTCATGTTTGATTGAAAATTTTGCAACTTCAGCTAATACAGAAATGGCACATCTAGAATGTAAATTCAAAAAATAAACATCTTTCCAAGTACCAACTATTTGAACCGCACGATTTAATACCTTTACTTCAGTATACCCTAATTCTACTAATTCTTCTTTCAATACTTCTTCAAGACCATAAAACGTTTTCAACGTAATATTAAATTTTTCTTCACCTAATTTCAATTCGTTCTCCATTTTGATTTTTTTTCTTTCAGAAATCCTGTTAATTTTGTACAAAAGTAACAAATTTGAAATCAACAACCCGTAATATTTCATTATTAGCTTTAACTCTCTTGTATTTGAGCTCATTTTTTGCTCAACAAAAAGTAGGTTTAGTGCTAAGTGGTGGAGGCGCAACTGGGTTAGCTCATATTGGAGTAATTAAAGCTTTAGAAGAAAGGGGAATTCCAATTGATTACATAACAGGTACTTCTGCAGGTGCTCTTGTTGGATCAATGTATGTGTCAGGTTATAGTCCAGAAGAAATTGAAAGTTATGTTCTTTCTAAAGACTTTAAATTAATGACCCAAGGAGAAATACAGCCAAAACAACATTTTTTAATTCGAGAAGAAGAAAGTAATGCAAGTTTGTTAAATGTTTTATTTTCGTCGAAAAACTTCTTAAAAAATTCCTTACCAACAAACTTTATAACTTCATCGTTTTTAGATTTTGAAATGTTAAAAATTTTAGGGACTACAGGCGCTTCATACGGTAACAATTTTGACAGCCTTTTCGTACCTTTTAGATGTGTTTCTTCCGATATAACGAATAAAAAAAGTGTTACATTTTCTAATGGTGAATTAAATACAGCTGTTAGGGCTTCAATGACCTTTCCATTTTACATTAGTCCCCTAAGAGTAAAAGGTAATTTACTGTTTGATGGTGGTTTATACAATAATTTCCCTGTCGATGTTATGTATAAAGATTTCAATCCAGACTTTATTATAGGCAGCAATGTATCGTATAATGCAGAAGCACCAACCGAAGATGACTTAATAAGTCAGGTAGTTAATATGCTTGTTTCTCATACCAACTTTGAACTACCTTGTGAAATGGGAGTTGTAATACAACCAACTACAAAAGTCAAAACATTTGATTTTGAAGATGCAAAGCAAGCAATTGAAGATGGATATAATTCAACCTTAAACTATTTGGATTCAATAGAAATTCATATTGATAGAAAGATAAGTAAAGCTGAACTTCAACTTAAAAGAATTGCTTTTAGAAATAAAGTAAAAAAAATACAAATTGAATCTATTACCACAACATCGTTAAAAAATGATAAATCTACTTTTATCGAAAAATCATTAAAAAACAAAAAAGAACACCAAATTTCAAGTGAAGAAATTGAAAAACGATATTTTAGGCTTTATACGCTAAATCAAATTGACTTCATTTACCCAACTATTTCAAAAAAAACAGATTCAACCTATAACTTAAATTTAGAAGTAAGAAAATCAAAGGAATTTAAATTAGATGTAGGTGGGCATTTATCTTCAAGATCAATAAATACAGGATATATTAGCATAAGTGGCCGGAGATTAGGAACATTAGCTTCAAATGCAAAATTAGAATCCTATTTTGGTAAATTTTACAGTTCATTAAAAGCCGAATTGAATATTGAAATCCCTTCAATTCATCCTATAACAATAAGACCTTATTTAGTATTTAATCGTTGGGATTATTTTCACAATTTTGTCACCTTTTTTGAAGATTCAAAACCTTCTTTTTTGATTCAAAATGAAATGTATTATGGAATAAAGTTTAATCATCCAATTGGAAATACTGCAAAAAGCACATTTGACATTAGAGGATTTTCATTAGAAGATGATTACTACCAAACTGAAAATTACACAAATAAAGATACAACTGACCGAACTTATTTTACAGGAGGATCTGCAAGTTGGCAATTCATCAAAAACTCATTAAATCGAAAACAATTTGCATCAAGTGGCCATTATTTTTCATTTAAAGCAAGATATGTAAATGGAAAAGAAAATAGCCTAAGTGGTTCTACTTCAAAATCAACACCTTATGATATATTAAAAAATCATGCTTGGATCAATTTAAGTTCAGAAATTCAAACTTTTCTAGTTGACCATCAAAATTTTCATTTAGGTTTTTACGCAAAAGGAGTTTTAAATAGTCAATCATTATATTCTAATTACACTGCTACATTATTAGCTTTGACAGCGTTTTCACCTCTTGCTGATGCCGAAACCTATTTTTTACCTGAATACAGATCGCCACAATTTATTGGCTCTGGATTTAATTTCATTTTTAGTTTTCCTAAAAAAATAGATTTACGTTTTGACACCTATTATTATCAACCTTTTGTTAGGCTTAATCAAAATTTAGACAATCATACCTTTGGTTATTCGAAACCATTTAAAGGTCAAACAATACTTGCATCCACATCACTTATTTATCATTCATATATTGGTCCAATAAGGGCTACGATAAATTATTTCCCTCAACAAAACAGCCCATTTGCTTTTCAAATAAGCTATGGGTATGTTATTTTTAATGACAGAGCGATTCGTTAGAAAGATTCAAGATATTAAGACAAAAGATTTAAAGACTTTAAAATCTGAATTTGCTTTTTTGAATCTTACTTCTTTTAGTCTTGAATCTTCAAGTCTAATATTTATATTTGTTTCACTTTACAATAATCAATTATGGAAAAAATAATCTGCGGTATACAACAAATGGGAATTGGAGTACCAAATGTTCAAGAAATATGGAAATGGTATAGAAAATTTTTAGGTATCAATGTTAGAATATTTGAAGAAGCTGCAGATGCTCCTTTAATGATTAGATACACTGGTGATAAAGTTCAATCTAGAACCGCAACCCTCGCATTAAGCATGGAAGGCGGGGGTGGATTTGAAATTTGGCAATACACCTCGCGAAAAACTGAAAAACCAACATTTGCTATAAATTTAGGTGATTATGGCTTATATTCTTGCCGAATTAAATCAAGAAATGTTCAAATTTCTTTTGATTACTTTAAAAAAAATGGTGCTGAATTACTATCAGAAGTAGTTAAAACTCCAAATGGAAATTCTCATTTTTTTGTAAAAGATCCGAATGGAAATATTTTCAATATCGTTGAAGGATCTGGTTGGTTTTCAGACACAAAACACCCCTCAAATTGTGGTGCTGTTGCTGGTACATTGATTGGAGTTAGTGATATAGACAAATCGTTATTGCTTTATAGAGATATTTTAGGATATACTCAAATAGAATATGATGAAACAGGTGTATTTGATGATTTAAAAGGATTACCTCAAGGAGACAAAAAAGTAAGAAGAGTTTTACTTTCTCATCCTGAATTAAGAAAAGGCCCATTCGCTAAATTGCTAGGACCGACTCAAATAGAATTAGTTCAATCAATTGAAAGAGAAGATTGTAGGAAAATATTTGAAAATAGATTCTGGGGAGATTGGGGATTTATCCATTTATGCTTTGATATTCAAGGAATGGAAGTATTGAAAAAAGAATGTTCCGATAAAGGATTCCCTTTTACTGTAGATAGTGATAATTCATTTGATATGGGAGAAGCTGCAGGAAGATTCTCGTATATTGAAGATCCTGATGGTACTTGGATTGAATTTGTTGAAACACACAAAGTTCCTATTTTGAAGAAATTTGGTTGGTATATTAATTTAAAAAATAGAGATCCTAAAAAACATTTACCAAATTGGATGCTTAAAACAATGGGATTAAATAAAATTAAGGATTAGCCATTGATTTAAATGTCTGAATTACTGATTTAAATAGAACTTAATTAAAATTAATATTCATACATTTGAAGGCTATCAAAAGCATGTTTAGTGTCATGCGAAAACTATAAATTATAACTGAATGAAAAAGTATTTATATCCCTTATTTTATTTATTAAGCCTTTTATTTTCAATCACTTCATGCAAAGAAGATGTAAATTTAATTGGTGATTTCAAAGAAACCGCTATTGTTTATGGCCTTTTGAATCAATCTGAAACAACTCACTTAATTAAAATAAATAGAGCATTTATAGGTCCTGGAAATGCATTAGAGATTGCTAAAATTCCAGATTCTAGTTATTTTTCTTCAGTTGATGCAACTATTAATGAATATGTAGGAGAAAACAAAACAAAATCTTGGTTATTAAAAGATACAACTGTTAACAATAAATCTGAAAATGGTATTTTTTATGCCCCAACTGAAAAACTATATTATTTCAGTGGCGCACTGAATCCTGATGCTACCTATAAACTTGAAATTATTTTATATAAAGGCACTTCAAAAGAATTTACCGTAACAGGAGAAACGAAATTAGTAAGTGGGATTACTTCAGGACAAAATTCATTTTCTAGTTCTTTTGATTTTGTAAATTCAGATGGAACTCTAAAATCTTCTAACATTTCCGTTTCTAGTCCAGGAAACGCTGCTATTATTAATGCTTCGTTAAAAATATTTTTTAGTGAATATCAAGACAATGTACTTTTAAACAATATAGCATACACTTGGAACACAGGAGAGTCTCAGATTTCAAACGGCAACTCTTTTAGTACACCTTTAGCTGGACAATTATTTTATGAAATCATTCGAGATAATGTGACTAAAAACCCTTCAATCAATAAACGTAAATTGGATTCATTAAATATTATTTTAACCGGGGGTTCTACTGAATTTAATGATTATATAAATGCAAATAAACCAAGTAGTTCACTTGCTCAATCTAAACCAAACTACACAAATTTAAAAGCAACAAATGGTAAATCTGCAGTAGGCTTATTTTCATCAAGATTTACAAAAACAATTTCTTTAAAATTCTATATTCCACTTCAAAATCCAAGTTGTTTAACTTCAAGGTCGAGGGAATATCTATGTCTAGGGAGTATCACTGGTAATCTTTTCTTTTGTAGTAATCACAACCTTGATGCTAGCAAAAGTTATCATTGCCCTTGATTAATTTAAAATAATAAGAATAAAAATAGTAACTTCGGTAATTAATTACCGAAGTTTTTTTTTCATGTATGAATAGCCGAAAAACATTATTTGCAGACGTCATTCTTCCAATTGCAATTCATCAGGTTTTCACCTATCGAATTCCATTTGAGCTGAACGAAAATGTTTTTCCTGGAATAAGAGTAGTCGTTCCATTTGGTAAATCAAAACTATTAACCGGCATTGTTACAAGTGTTCACGAAACCATCCCTACAGTTTATCAAGCAAAATACATTGAATATGTTTTAGATGATTCGCCGATCATTACAAAAAATCAATTTCAACTTTGGCAATGGATTGCAAATTATTATATGGCACCAATAGGCGATGTAATGAATGCAGCATTACCTGCTAATTTCAAGTTAGCAAGTGAAACAAAAATCGTTCTTCATCCAGATTTTGACTTAGCTAAAGTTAAACTAGATGATCGTCAATTTCAAATAATTGAAGCATTACAAATTCGAGAAGTTTTAGATTTAAAAGAAATTTCTGAAATAGTTGGGATAAAAACAATTCAACCAATCATTAAAGCTTTAATTGATCTGAAAGCAGTTATGTCATTGGAGGAAATGTCTGAAAAATTCACTCCTAAAACAGCCATTTTCATTCAATTAAGTGAACATATTTCTAGTCAACTTGTCCTAGAAGAAACGATTAAGCAACTCGAATCAAAAAAAGCAGCCAGAAAACAACTTGATACATTATTATTATTACTGAAAGAAGGTAACTATTCTGATAATCAATTACAACCCGTTTTAAGAAAACAACTTGAAGAAGCTGGTGCATCCATTTCTACCATCAATACTTTAGAAAAAAATGGGATTTTAGTACAAAGTAGAATAGAAATTTCACGTTTTACAAAAACATTAGACTCTACTTCTGATTTTAAAACATTAGCTGCATCACAAACAACTGCTCTAAAAGAAATCAGAGAATCATTTGAAGATAAACAAGTATCTCTTTTACATGGCGTTACAGGCTCTGGTAAAACTGAAATCTATGTTGAATTAATTCGGGAACAATTAGAATTAGGAAAACAAGTTTTATATCTGTTACCTGAAATAGCTTTAACCACTCAATTAATACAACGATTATCAGCCTATTTTGGAGAATTAATCGGTATTTATCATTCAAAATTCAACCAAAATGAACGAGTTGAAATTTGGAACAATGTTTTAAATAACAATCCGAATCGTTTTAGAATAATATTGGGAGCTCGATCTTCCATTTTCTTACCATTTTCAGATTTAGGTTTAATCATTGTTGATGAAGAACACGAAAGTTCTTTTAAACAATACGATCCTTCTCCTAGGTATAACACAAGAGATTGCGCTGTCGTTTTAGGTCATATGTACAAAGCGAAAGTTTTATTGGGATCTGCAACTCCCTCTATTGAAAGCTATTACAATGCTAAAAACGGTAAATATGGCTTAATCAATTTAACTGAACGTTTCGGTGGCTTACAAATGCCCGAAATCTTCTGTGCAGATTTAAAGAAAGAAAGACGCCAAAAAAGCATGCAATCACATTTCTCCTCTTATTTAATGGATACGATGAGAGAAGTCCTAAACAAAGGCGAACAGGTTATACTTTTTCAAAATAGAAGAGGCTACACACCTATGTGGCAATGTGAAATTTGCAATTGGACACCAAAATGTAAAAATTGTGACGTTTCATTAACCTACCACAAACATACTAACTCATTAAAATGTCATTATTGCGGGCATCACTCCCCTCCTATCGGAACTTGCTCTGCATGTGGAAGTAATCGATTGAAGATGTTAGGGTTCGGGACTGAAAAAATTGAAGATGAGCTTTCTCTAATGCTTCCAGATAAAGTTATTCAACGAATGGACTTAGATACCACTCGCTCAAAAAACGCCTACGAAAACATTATTAACGACTTTGAAAACCGACAAATTGATATACTAATTGGAACTCAAATGGTAACAAAGGGTTTAGATTTTGACAATGTAAGTCTTGTTGGTGTGCTTGATGCAGACATGTTGCTAAATAGGAGTGATTTTAGAGCATTTGAGCGCTCATATCAATTAATGTCACAAGTAGCTGGGAGATCAGGTCGAAAACACAAGAGAGGCTCTGTAATTGTTCAAACGGGAGATCCTGATCATTGGGTAATTCAAAAAGTGATTGCGCATGACTACGTTGGTTTTTACAATAGTGAGATACTTGAACGTAAAAACTTCTTTTACCCCCCCTTTTATAAATTGATTGATATTTATTTTAGACACAAAGAAGAATATGTTTTAGATAGAGCAGCTATGGAATTCGGAAATCAATTAAGAGAGATTTTTAAAGAAAGGGTTCTTGGGCCTGAATACCCTGTTGTTAAACGAGTTAAAAATCTTTATATCAAAAAAATAACGTTAAAAATTGAACGTGATGCCCCTGAGAAAAAAGTAAAGGAACGCATACAAGAATTAGTTTCATCCTTCTATAGCGTTCCTTTTAATAAGTCAATTCGAATGGTTATCGATGTTGATCCCGCTTAACCTAGGTATGTTTTTAGCATTCGGCTTCGAGATGTATGTTTTAATCTTCTTATTGCTTTTTCTTTAATTTGTCGAACTCTTTCTCTTGTTAAATCAAATTTTTCTCCAATTTCCTCTAATGTTAAAGGATATCTACCACTTAAACCGTAGTACATTCTTACCACATCCCCTTCTCTTGAAGTCAGAGTCGTTAATGATCGCTCTATATCTTTTCTTAAAGAATCAACCGTCAATTCACTTTCAGGACTCGGCATTGCATCATTTGGTAACAAATCATACATATTAGAAGATGATTCATCTCCTTCTACCAAAGAAGCATCCATCGAAACATGTCGTCCACTGTTTGCCATTGATTGTCTAACATCTTCTGCTGTACATTCTAATACATCGGCTAATTCATCAACTGATGGAGGTCGTTCATATTTTTGCTCTAATTCAGAATATGCTCTATTTATTTTATTTATAATACCTATTTTATTTAACGGTAATCTAACTATTCTAGCTTGTTCTGCTAAAGACTGAAGAATTGATTGACGAATCCACCATACTGCATAAGAAATGAATTTAAACCCACGTGTTTCATCAAATCTTTCTGCTGCCTTTATAAGCCCGATATTACCTTCATTTATTAAATCAGGCAATGTTAATCCTTGATTTTGGTATTGCTTAGCAACAGAAACTACAAATCTTAAGTTTGCTCTGGTTAATCGCTCTAGAGCCACTTTATCACCTTGCCTGATTTTGATTGCTAATTCAACTTCTTCGTCAGCTGAAATCATATCTTCACGACTAATTTCTTGTAAATATTTATCCAATGAAGCTGTTTCCCTATTGGTAACTTGTTTTACGATTTTTAACTGTCTCATGGCAATGTATTTTAAATAAATAATCTCTATGTCTTCATAACGTTTAAATTAATCATTCGTGACAGTAAATACATTTATTTTTAATGTTATTTTTAATCAAATGAGCAAAAGACATTTTAGAAAGTATATTTAAACACTCTCATCGAAAATAAAAGAAATAAGGGTGGAATATCAATCTAATTATCAACTAATAACAGCAAAAATCTTTAAAATAGTGTACTTTTAAAAATGAAACTTGACTTACATCATGAATTCTTTGAATAGTTTGTTTAATTTTGTATCTTCTTGTAAAAATTAATTAAAACATATTATTTCGATTTTAAATTAATTAAGATTACTGAAAAAGAATATCAACATTTAATTATTTTCTTATGAATATTTTAATGGTTTGCCTTGGAAATATTTGTCGTTCTCCATTAGCTGATGGATTGCTTCGAAAAAAAGTAATTGACAATAAATTAGATATTGAAGTTGATTCAGCAGGAACTTCAGGAATTCATAGTGGAGCTACTCCAGACGATCGCATGTGTCAAACTGCTAAAAAATTTGGCACACACATCGATGAACTTATTTCAAGAAAATTTATCATAGAAGATTTTGATAAATTTGACAAAATATATGTTATGGATAAAAGTAATAAAGCAAATATCCTACATATGGCTAGAAATGAAGAAGATAAGAAAAAAGTAGATTTAATATTAAATTTAAGTTTCCCTTCTCAAAACAAAGAAGTCCCGGATCCATATTATGGAGGAGAAGAAGGTTTTATAGAAGTTTACCATCTATTAGATACTGCTACTGACCGAATTATCGAAAAAATAAAAAACAACGAACTATAAAAGTTCACTCAAACTTAAAATATGTCACATATCGCTCACGGTAAAATTTATTTACTTCCTACTACTTTAGGTGGAGAAACTACAACTGATATTATTCCTGCAGACGTTGCTAATTTGGCAAAATCATTTCGCAACTTCGCTGTTGAAGATGTAAAAATGGCTCGAAGATATTTACGAAAACTAGACCGTGAATTCCCAATAGATGATTCTACATTTTTCATTTTGAATAAGAAAACGCCTCAAGATGAATTATACAAAATGATTAAACCTGTTTTAAACGGTGAAAATTTAGCAATTATATCTGATGCAGGTTGCCCTGGGATTGCTGATCCTGGAGCAGAATTAGTTGCTTTAGCGCACGAAAAAGAATTACACGTAATGCCTTTAGTGGGACCATCATCTATCTTATTAGGATTAATGGGAAGTGGTTTTAGTGGTCAAAGCTTTACATTTCACGGATACCTTCCAAAAGAGCGAAAAGACAGAGTTAAAAAATTAAAAGACTTTGAGGGAGACGCAAGAAGAAATGACAGAACGCATATCTTCATGGATACTCCTTTCAGAAATATGAACGTATTAGAAGATTTATTAAATGAATTAGCTGATACAACAATGTTGTGCATCGCTCATAACCTAACGATGCCAAATGCTTCGGTTAGATCTTACACAATAAAACAATGGAGAGAAAAAGCAT